>JAUSIO010000054.1 GCA_030647845.1 bacterium | reverse complement strand
GGATGCTCGAGGTGCACGAAGCGGCAAAAATAATCACCGAGTCGGTAGACCCAAATGCCAAAATTATCTTTGGCGCGATTAAAGACGAAAAACTCAAAAAAGGCGATGTGCGCGTAACGGTCATTGCCACCGGCTTTCCTGCGGTTGGCATCGCCCCGCGCGGCACCCAGCTGTTTGCCTTTGGGGGCCGCGACGTAAAAGAAACAGACGTCCCCCCACTCGGCCTGTCTGCGCAGGCAGGAAAAATATTTAACACGCCGAGTGCACCTGCCCATACCGCAACCACAAAAGAGAAGAGTCCGCCAGCTGGCGGAGAAGAAAAGTCGGAGTCGCCCGAAGCAAAACCAAAAAAAGATGAAGACGAGGACGAGTGGGGGGCAGTCCCCTCGTTTCTCCGCCGCGGGAAAATCAAATAGCTTCTGCAGGTACTAGGGTCTAGCTTCTAGGTCCTAGAAGCTATAAGCTAGAAGCTATGTTTGATTTGGCGATTGTAGGCGGTGGGCCGGCGGGCACGGCGGCGGGCGTGTATGCCGCGCGCAAGCGGTTGAAGACGGTGTTTGTTGCAGAGGCAATCGGCGGGCAAAGTACCGACTCGCTCGGGGTGGAAAATTGGATAGGGACCGAAAAAATTTCCGGCCTCGACTTAGCGAAGTCGTTTGAGAAACACCTGCGTGCGTACGCGAATGATGTAGTCGAGATTAAACTTGGCAGCCGCGTCACAAAGATAGAAAAAAGTGGAGAAACGTTTTTAATAAAAACAAACAAAGACGCGTTTGAGGCACGCGCGGTCTTGGTGGCAACGGGCGGGGTGCGTCGCAAGCTCGAAGTACCGGGTGCCGCCGAGTTCGAGAATAAAGGCGTCACCTACTGCGCCTCGTGCGATGGCCCGCTGTTTGCGGGCCAAGATGTCGCGGTCGTGGGTGGTGGCAACGCCGGGTTTGAGACCGCCGCACAGCTTTTGGCATATTGTAAAAGTGTCACGTTGATACACCGTAGCCCGACCTTTGCCCGCGCCGACCCCGCGACGGTCGAGGCGGTGCAAAAACACCCAAACTTTAAAGTACTCACCAACACCGAGCCAGTTGAGATAAAGGGAGATGCATTTGTAACGGGTATCGTTGTCAAAAACAAAGAGACCGGCGCTACAAGCGAGCTAGCGGTTACCGGCGTGTTTGTGGAAGTGGGCATGCTCCCCTCGACCGACTTTGTCGAAGGTTTGGTTGAGCTCGACGAATTTAACCGCATCAAAGTCAACCCAAAAAACCAGCGCACATATCAACTTAACCAAACTCCAAAAAAAGTTTCAGATGCAAGGCGTGGGGAAAGCGACGAAGGAGGCATACTCTTGGGTATGGCGACTGAGGCGCAGGGGCACCACAACGTAGCAGATGATGTTTTTTTTGGAGTTTGGGCGGCGGGCGACTGTACTGATGAGTTGTATCATCAGAACAACATCGCCGCCGGCGACGGCGTCAAAGCACTCGAGGATATATATTTTTGGATTAAAGCAAACGAGGGGAAATAAGAAACCCTAGCATAAGCAAAAAAAATTGACAAATTAGTAACAGGATGTAGAGTAGCGCCAGAGTTCTTCAATAACCGAGAGGTGGTACCGTGCTACACAACAACGCACTATACTGGCCAATTCCTCTGCTCAAAGACGTGGACGGTTGGAAAAAGCTTCCCATTATCGAGTGCGGTGAGCCGTTGGTCCCGATCGGCCCGTTTAGCCGTTACCCGCACATTGCGACGAGTGCAATATACGCCGGCGAACGGCAGGACTCGCCATACGCTTATGGACAGTTGGACGGCGCGTTACTCACGACATTTGTGCGACAAGGAGTCGCCGAACACCTTGCACAAGTGGCGTTCCGCCTGCCGCCCCGGCATATGCCGTTGGTGTTGGATGCGTACCGACCGCTCAGTGTCCAACGGGCACTGTTCCTCTACTACTGCGACGTACTCATAAAGCGAGGAATACCAGGCGATCAGGCACTGGAGGAGGCACAACAGTTCGTTTCGATTCCCTCCGAGGACCCGACGTGCCCGCCGCCACACAACACGGGTGGAGCGGTTGACCTCACTATCATCCGCTTCGACGCAGGATATTGGAAGGAGTTGATGCGGTTAAATCAGGACATCAGGCAGTTCGACCCTTCATTCTCGGAGAACTGGGAGTACCTTTACCAAGCCGAGTTAAAACGTAGCTGGCTTATTCGCGAGGCATCAGTACCGCTTGCGATGGGTACCGTCTTTGACGCGGTGCAACCAAAGACGGCAACGCGCTTCTACGAGCGGTTGCCAGTAGACCACCTAACCCCAGTGATTTCGGAAATCCGGAACAACCGCCGGATGTTTTACAACACTATGGCGTCAGCTGGCTTCTCGAACTACTCAGAGGAGTGGTGGCACTTCGACGGGGGCAACCAGTTTGCTATGGCGCGGACTGGGCGGCAGGCAATATACGGCGCCACAACCCTTTCAGCCGAAAATAAACGGCACGAGCAGATGTACCGAGCGTGGTACGGGACCCTCGCCGATGACAAACGAATCACAAAACACCCACAAGCTGTAGCCCTCTGAGGCCGCAGCTTTTTTATTTACTGATACTGAATAAAGCTCGGCTGGGGGGTGAGCTTTAAAATTTCGGCAGGCGTGAGCATCCGGGTCGAGGGTGGCCGGATATCGTTTTTATAAAACAATTTAAATCCGGTAAACTGCACCGGCGCGCTTGCAATAAATGCTTGGTAGGTGCCGATTTTTTGGGCTGGTGGACCCCAGCCGTCCATATCCATCACAATCTGTACCTCGGGCAGGGGCGTGATTTGTTTATAGTTGGTGACCATCGGTTGGGTAAACCGGTGCACGACCAAAATCTTTGGCGGCAGATTATTCCCTTGTACCAGAGCGGCCAAGTAGTGTGCCGCAAAGTTTATATCCGCCGCATCAAACGAGCCGATGACGGTGCCTGGGCGGGCACCACCATGCATCGCAAATTCCGGGTCAAGTGCAAGGTGGACATTAGGCAGTTTTAAATAGGGCGAGAGAAGTGGCACTTCTGTTTGTACGTTGCTCAACCCAACCTGCAGTTCGAGAATGACAATCCCGTGCACGCGCGCCGCTAGGTCGAGTGCTTTTTGTATCTCACTGTCGGGCATACGCAGGCGATATTTGCCATCGCGGCCTGCGCTTGCCTGCGCGGTTACTGCTATGTAGTCAATCGCGGGCACGACCGGGGTGGTCGGGTCGGCCGCCTCCCACTGTGCTGTCGTGCTCGCGAGTTTTGCGAGCACGACATCGGGCAGATATTCGCCCAATACACCCATTTTTGTTGAATAAAAGTTGCCGTAGTATGCAACGATGCGGTTAAACGGCAGTAAAGCACCAACCTTGGGGTATGGCGCCGAGGCCGGCCACAGCGTTTTTTTGGCTTGCAACGAAGTCGATGCTACGTGCGATGACGAAGTAGCCACAGCAACAGAAGTCGTCGCAATCTGTTTTGGCGCAGGATTGTTTGCAACAGCGAGCAATTTGCGGTCGTAGGCGGCGCGGTCGAGTGTCGGGGGTGGTGAGGCGTGCGTGTCCGCTTGCACACCGGCTTGTGCCACATTGTACTCCATCGAAAACACGTCGGAGTAGCCGATAAGGTACACCAACGCCGTGCACAGTGCCACACCACCAAGCGTAGCCAAAAAAACAGAAGTGCGGACTTTCATATCAAAAGGTAGTTCAGTGTAGCATAATTCCTCTTTTACGATATATCGCAAACCTAAATCGGATTAGTTCCCCACGCTTGTGGTCTTTTTGCTGGTGTACTAGAATGCTGTCTAGAACAGGATCTTCTTGCTCCACCGTTTTCCTCTATTATCACGAAGGGGTACACCATGCATGGAAACCAACGGTCGGTCGGTTTGGCCGGCAAATCTCACTTGATGGAGTGTACCAATATTGTTGGGCGTCTCCATAAAGAGTTTCTCAAGATGATAAAGTTCGAACTCGATGGGCTTGGCATCTACGACATCAACAACGTCCAGGGTCTGGTGGTATACAACATCGGCGATGCCAAGCTGACTGTCGGTGAGCTGACGTTACGCGGTTGTTATCATGGCTTGAATTCCTCCTACAACGTCAAGAAGCTGGTCGAGAACGACTATCTCGTGTATGAGCGCTCGGTGCACGACCGCCGCTCGATCTACGTCCAGCTTACCGACAAGGGTTGCATCCTGCAAAACAAGTTGAGTGCTATGTGTCGGCGACATGCCAAGGTGCTGGCGCAAACTTCAGACGCCGATGACAGCTTGCGAGAGGTCATCGTGACGCTGAGACGGCTCGAGCGTTTCTGGGTCCACGCCGGCGACTGCGCGTCGCGAGTAGCATAGCTAACCATTCCCGCCAACGTTTGGCGGGGATTTTTATTTTTTTATTGTGGTCACAAGTGGGATCTAATTGGAACCAGCTGGTGCAAGAGCTATACCAATGGCAGGAGTTTGGGAGAGCTTTAGAGCCCGAGCGGGTCTAGTACTGCCATGAGGGATTATAAACGGCACTAATATAAAAAACCGCCCGACACTAGTATGTGCCTGGCGGTAGAGCCTTAATGTCCGTAGAACCCACGAGCTTCTGCATCTGGGAGCGTGAGCAGTAATATTTCCCGTTCTTTGCACACAGCGGCGACTTCCGCGTCGCGCACCGAACCGCTCGTCGCGAAGATGACCGATATACCGGCATCAGCGAGTACTTGCGGCCCGTCGGGAAACGGAAAGAAGCTGTCGCTATAGGCGACCGCGCCTTTCAGGTCGTGCCCGGCGTCGTGTGCATTCATCACTGCGACCTTGCACGCGCCGACCCTCGATGGTTGTGCAACACCCATACCCAAGAGCTTGTCGCCCTTAGCTAAGACGATGGTGTTGCTGTTGCTCGTCGAGCCGACTGCCCATGCGAGCACAACGTCTTGAGCCCGTAAGCCCAATTGTTCCCGCCACTCTTCTTTGAGTAGCAGATCGAACAACTCACCATCCTGCATGATGAAACCCCCGCAGACCTGGCGGAATCGGGCTCCCTTCCTGGTCTGCATGAACCACATCTGCCGCATCGCCAGCGCAGAGTTGACGAAGAGTCGGCACTTGCCGGCCTTGCGAGAGAGTTTCTCGATCGCATCCTCGCTAAAACTTGGAGCGCTGATGCAGTCGAGAATACGTCGGCCGCCGCCTGCCACGAGATGTTCTCGCAGCACGTCGGCGACCATACTGTCAACGTTGAAGTTGAAGAGCACGGAGCCGCCGAAGATAGCTTCCGGATTACCGGCGACCATTTTTTCTACTACGAGCTTTGGTTCCAAGCCGACCGCCGCGCCGCATGCGTTGCCATGTTTAACGGCCACACCGATGTACACTGGTTTGCCAAAGTTGTCATGAAACCCGGTCGCAATCCTGCTTGCCGTTTCGACAAGCCTGTCGAGGTCGGTCAGGTTGATGTAGCCCGGAGCTTCTCCCTCGATCTGTTGGAACTTGTTGAGTGCTAACGGATCAGTCGCATCGGTTTTATAGTGGACGGCTCCCTTTTGGTGTGGGTTTTCGCCATAGCGCAACTGCTTGACTTTCTCACCGAGGATCTCCACTCGTCGTGCCTGTGTCATCATTCGCCCTCTCGTTGACAGATTGTTAAAGAGTCCAACTGTATACTACTTAAAATTGAGTGTAATGCAAGAAAAGACTTCAACTTTGCCGACAGGCAGGGTTTTGCAAATGCAAAACATCGCTCCGGACTCACAAACAACACAAAATCCCGCGCAGGCGGGATTTTGTGTTGTTTGTGACCCCACGGGGAGTCGGACCCCGATTTAGAGCTTGAAAAGCTCTCGTCCTAACCGTTAGAC
>JAUSIO010000018.1 GCA_030647845.1 bacterium | reverse complement strand
CCGGGCATATCACCTATATGCGCACCGACTCGACCAACTTGGGCGCCCCCGCGCGCGCGGCGATGTTGGTGCATGTCGAGAAAAAATTTGGTAAAGAATATACTGCGCCACACACCTTTGCAACAAAGTCCAAAAACGCGCAGGAGGCGCACGAAGCAATCCGCCCAACACATATTGAAAAAGAAACCGCCGGCGCAACACCGGAGCAAAAAAGATTGTATGAGCTTGTTTGGCGGCGCACCATAGCCAGCCAGATGGCGGATGCAAAATTGCTCAAAACAAAAATTATTGCAGATGTCAGAATCCGTGGCGACGCCACAGATTCTGTGGCGTCGCCACGGATTCCATCGTTTGTTGCAAATGGCTCGCGGGTGTTGTTTGACGGGTGGCTCCGCGCCGACCCTGCCGCGCGTGGCGAGGATGTCGAGCTCCCGCAGGTTTCACCTGCGGAAATATTAGATGTCAAAGATGTTTCGGCAGAGGAAAAACAAACCCAACCACCGGGGCGCTATACCGAAGCGGGCTTAATTCGCGAGTTGGAAAAACGCGGTATCGGCCGCCCTTCTACCTATGCCTCGATTATGAAAACGCTCGGCGACCGCGGCTATGTCGAGAAGGAAGGTCGCTCACTGCGCCCGACCGACACTGGCGACGTTGTTTCGACCTTCCTCGAGGCAAATTTTGCCGAGTATATCAGCGACACTTTTACTGCCGAGATGGAGGACGAGCTCGACGACATCGCACAAGGCAAGCGCGAGTACGCAAAAACATTAAAAGATTTTTACACACCGTTCCACAAAGACGTTTTGGCGCGCGACAAAGAGGTTGGCAAAATCACCGACCTAGGGCACACACCGGCAGAGTTCTTATGCCCCATATGCGGCAGCAACATGGTGTACAAACTCTCGCGCCAAGGCAAATTCATGAGCTGTGCCAAATTTCCTGACTGCACCGGCGCGCGCACCGAAGAGGGCGAGGTTATCTCGAACGAGCCGGCAAAACCGATTGGTATGCACCCGCAAAGTGGCGAACCGATTTATGTTTTGAGCGGGCGCTTTGGGCCGTTTGTGCAGCTAGGCGAAACACCAAAAGGTAAAGGATCAAAATCAAAAAATAAACCGCGCCGCGCGAGCGTACCGAAGGGTAAAGACCCGAGCGCTGTAACGCTCGAGGAGGCCGCGGTATACCTGTCGCTCCCGCGCGTGTTGGGCAAACACCCCGACACCAACGAAACGATTACCGCATCAATCGGCCGCTTCGGCCCTTTTGTCGTGCATCAAAAAGATTTCCGCTCTCTCAAAGTAGATGATGTCTACACCATCGAACTCCCCCGCGCCCTCGAAATTTTTGCCGAACCAAAGAAGTCCCGACGCCGCGCAAGCGGGTCGGGATCCCGACCGTAGCGTCGGGAAAAAAGACTGCAAAATAAGGGGTTTTTTGGCTTACTTGCCCAAGCGCTTGACAAAACTGTAGAAGTAGTATAGACTGTTCCCAGTCGATCGTTGACCGCCTCGCCACAGGCTCCACCCAGTGGCAGAACCTATCGGAGGAAAAACCGATGAAAAAGATTCTGATCGCCGCCGCCGCTTTCTTCTTCGGCGTCACAATCGCCGCCGTGCCAGCATTCGCGCTGGAATGCAGAACCGGTCAGGGGACGCTGACCGAGCTCGACTTCAAGGTCGACTCGGACGGCAAGCCGCTCACCAACCAGGCACTCGTCGCTATTGGCGAGTTTTGCAACAATGATGGCACCGGCTACTACATGAAGGGCGGCGAGATGCCGGGGAAATACGATTCCCCAACCAGTGTGCGTATGGCGTACGAAAACGCCAAGGCCTTCATGGCGATGCTCGAACGCCTCAAGCTGTCCGACCAGGACGGACGGCAACTCCTCAACTTCGTCAAGGAGACGGAGAAGAGGGCAGAAACCAAAAAGCCGACCGCCGAGGAGGAGAAGCTCAGTAAATTCCTCAAAAACTGAACCAAGCCGCCACCAACGCAACCTTTTTTAAGGAAACCGTTGGGAGGCGGTTTTCTTTTTCCCGACGCTTTGGTCGGGACCCCGAAGCCGACGCTACAGTCGGCTCTCCGATAGAATCGTCGGAGCTGAAACGTCGGGGTTTATTAAATAAAGAGTATACTGGCTATATGTCGGGAGCGCAGGAGATTATTGATTTGATGGACAAGCCCTCGCCGCAAGGCGTGGAGCTGATAAAAAAAGCGTATGCGTTTGCCGCCGAGGCGCACAAAGACCATAAGCGTTTTTCGGGTGAGCCGTATTTGAGCCACCTGGTCGAGACTGCAAAAGGTCTCGCCGGTTTAGGCATGCGCTCAAAGACAATCGCGGCGGGGCTCCTGCACGACTCAGTAGAAGATATGGGCGTCAAACCCGAAGTCATTGAGAATGAGTTTGATAAAGAAGTCCGTTTTTTGGTCGAAGGAGTTACCAAACTCGGTCAGTTTAAATATCACGGCACCGAGCGCCACCGCGAGAGTTTGCGCAAGCTCTTGGTGGCAACTGGTAAAGACGCCCGCGTCTTGATTATCAAACTGATGGACCGTCTGCACAATATGCGCACTCTCAAGTACGTGCCGGCCGAAAAGCGCGAACGCATTGCCTTGGAAACATTAGAGATTTACGCGGCAATCGCCCACCGCTTGGGGATGGGTCTGGTGCGCCGCGAGTTGGAGGACCTGGCGTTTGAGTATGCCTACCCCGCCGAGTTTGAGGAGGCACAGAAATTGTTGACCGAGCAGGCAAAAGAAACGCACGACCGCTTGGAGTTGATGTCGACCGCACTCTCGGCCGAGCTTAACAAAAATGCCATTACACACTTTTATATTGACTACCGAGTCAAAGGTCTGTGGAGTTTGTGGCAAAAACTCAAACGCAAGGGCGGCGAAATTGCGCACGTCCACGACATCGCCGCGTTGCGCGTGGTGGTAGAAGATGTGCCCGACTGTTACCGTGCGCTTGGCATCGCGCACAACCTGTGGCAGCCTCTGCCAAATAAAATCAAAGATTACATCGCCTTCCCCAAACCAAACGGCTATCAAGGGCTACATACCACCGTCTTTTCCGGCGACGGTGGTATTGTCGAGATACAAATCCGCACGCAAGCGATGCACCAAGAGGCACAGTACGGCATCGCGGCGCACGTGATGTACAAAGAGCTCGACTCGCTCTCGCAAGCGGGGCAAGCCGTGCCACGGCGTGGGCGCGGCGGGTCGAGTTTTGATTGGGTGCTTAGTTTGATACCGAGCTTCCGCCGTGGCAAACATAAAGAGACACCAAAATTTGCCGATATAGAACGTCGCGAGCGCTCGCGCTACGGTGCACCCGAGACACCCGATTGGCTCGCCGAGTTAGAAGACGAGACCGACAACCCGGACTTCGAGACTACACTGCACACCGACATCTTTACCCACCGTGTGTTTGTGTTTACCCCAAAGGGCGACGTGGTCGACCTGCCGATACACTGCACGCCAATTGACTTTGCCTACGCGATACATTCCGACATCGGCGACCATGTTGCGGGTGTTAAGGTCAACGGCAAGTTGGTCCCACTGGACACAATTTTGCACAACGGTGATATTGTCGAAATACAAAACAAAAAAAGCGCAAAACCAAACCAAAAGTGGTTGGCGGTTGCCAAAACCACCCTCGCCCGCCGCCACATCCGCAACGCTCTGGAGCGGGAGAAGCGGGGTTAGAGCGAAAAACTGCTTGGGTCGAAGGTATTTTCGTCGAGGGTTTTTTCTTGTCTGCTACGGTCGTCGAGATTTTCTTCAGGAGGAGACGAAGCCGGAATTTCTTGAGCAAAAGTCTGGAAGCCTACAGCGGCGTCCTCGCCGCTGAGGCGGCCCGAGGACTTTTGAGAAAGAGATTCCGGCGCAGTATTTTCCGATGGAATTTCCTGTGGAGATTGAATATTTTTCGAATTGTTTATCCGCGCTTGGAGCGCAGTAAATAACGCAAGAAGGTCGTCTTCGGAAAAAAAGTCTATAGAGAGTTTGCCACCGTTCTCTCGCGATTCTATCGCCACGCGCGTACCCAGGGCCTCGGTCAACTCGCGCTCCATCGCCAAAATCTCCGGCGTGTACATATATTCTTTTTTGCGCACTTTGTCAAAGGCGATGCGTCGCGCTATCGACTCGGCGTCGCGCACGGTCAAGCGCTTTTGCATAATCTCGCGAAACAACACTTCTTGTTCTTGCGGCCTATCAATCAACATCAACAACGGCCGTGTGTGCCCCTCGGCGATTTTGCCAGCCGAGAGCGCTTCCTGCATCTCTTGTGGCATCTGCAACAAGCGGATAGTGTTGGAGACATACTCGCGGCTCTTGCCCACCTTCTGCGCCACCTCTCCATGCTTAAAACCAAACTCATTGACTAACTTCGCAAATGCCACGGCGCGGTCTATTGGGTTGAGGTCTTCGCGCTGCAAGTTCTCGATAATCGCAATTTCGAGCTTGGTTTTGTCATCTTCGAAATCGGCGCGGATAATCACCGGTACTTGCGCCAGGCCCGCGATTTTAGCGGCGCGCAGGCGGCGCTCGCCCGCAACCAGCTCATATTCGGTCGCGATGCCGCCGTCCGGTTTTTCAAATTCGCGGCGGGTTACCGTGAGCGGCTGTATCACGCCGTACTGGCGGATAGAGCGCGCCAAGTCGTCGAGCTTGCTCTGCTCGAACTCTTTGCGCGGCTGGAAGGGGTTTGGTTTTATCTTGTCGACTGCAACCCAAAAAATCGCATTATTGTAAAACTCTGACATACACGATATTCTAACACGGCATGCCGCGGTGGCGGAATTGGTAGACCTGCCTGCCGGCAGGCAGGCGCACAGGACTCAAAATGTATTGGGTATATGCATTAAAAAGTAATATTCAAAAATACATTTACGTTGGAATGACCAACGATATTGACAGACGTATTGCGGAACATAATGCAGGCAGAGCAAAAACGACTAAACCCTACGCCCCGTTCAAGCTGATATACTCAGAAACAGCGGGAGATAGACAAAGTGCACGAAAACGTGAAAAATACCTAAAGTCAGGAATTGGTAAAGAATTCTTGAAAAATCTTTAGCCGCGGTGGCGGAATTGGTAGACGCACAGGACTCAAAATCCTGCGATGGCAACATCATGAGAGTTCGATTCTCTCCCGCGGCACTTGTTTTGATTTTTGTTCGTGTTAGAGTTACGGCGGATTTGGTTCTAGCTGGAGGAGGCAGGAATGCCCACAAAAACTATTGTTGCCATCGACAAGCCGGAACACGCCGGTGTGGTTCAAAAACTCTATCACCATACCGAGATGTTCAAAATCGGGCTTGAGCTGGCAACCCATGTCAGCAATCACGCATACGGTCATCAGTCGCTACTGCAGTCCGTCGTGAGCCACCCGTGGTTGCGGGTGAAAGAAATCTTCTGGGACGAAAAGTTCCGTGGCATCGGGCGCACAGTGTTGATAGCAGTGCAAAACGTGATCGCCCGCGGCCCGCAGATTGGTATGATTTCGGTCTCGGGCGAGAATGCTGCCGAAGGTCTGCGCGAGGTGGCAAAACTCTGTCGAGACCATGGTGTACTGTGCATGGGTACGACGGTCTTAAGCGACATGAGCGAAGACGATTGCCATCTCACGTATAACAAGAATACGGAAGAGGCGGCATTTGCGCTTGCCGTCAAACTCAAAGAGTGTGGGCTAGACGGGCTTATCTGCTCCGGCGTCGAATTCCCTGCCTTACATAGAGAAGCTATTTTCGCGAGTGGCTTCCGTAGCTTGGTGGTGGGCCTGCGCAAACCAGGCGACCCAGCGAACGGCCAGAAGCGGATATCGACACCTAGGAAATTAGTTCGTAACCCTTCGGATTTTTTGGTCCTCGGTAGTAGCGTGACCGGGGCTCGTGATCCGGTGAAAACATTAAAAACCGTCCGACGCCAACTGCACCTTCCCGAGCACGCCTCGCATTAAGTTGCGAGGTTTTTTCTTTGCTTGCCCTTCGTAGCTCCGACGCAATGTCGGAGCGAAGTAGGGTTTCTTTTTTATGCGCAAGTGTGTTACAAAGTGTGGAGATTTGGCACAGGAGGAAGTGTGATGCGGCCAAAAGAGTTCTTCAAAAAATTGTTCGAGGTTGGCGCTGTCAAAATCGACACGCGCCCCGGGTACGGGTTCAAGATGCGTATCCACGACACACAACCAGATGCGCCGCTCTCGCCGATATATCTCAACCTGCGCACGCCGGACAACCCGAAGCCTGGCCCGCTTACCCTCGAGTTGGTAGCGGAAATTGGCAGGATTTTGTGGAACGTCGTGGAAGAATCAGATATTGCGTTCGACGGAATCTGTGGCATCCCGAATGCCGGCGTGCCGCTCGTAAAAGCGTTCGACGCTGCCGCCTTCAGCGACAGCAACAGCCACTCTCCTATCTTGACTCTGCGAAAAGAGGTCCGAAATAATAAACCGGCTTTCACCGGTATTGCAGACAACGATGGCCTTGGGGCAACAAACTTCAAGAAAAACCGTCAAAACCACGTCTTGCTTATTGACGACGTCATCACCTACGGCGGCACAAAAGACGGCGCGGTGAAAGTCTTTATTAAACAAGGCTACACAATAAAGACTATCCTGGTCTTCTGCGACCGGCAACAGGGCGGCACGGAGCATCTGTACAACAAACAGGGCATAAAGCTCGAAAGCGCCTTCACGCTTTCCAACATCGTTGACATGTTACGATCAATCGGATGCGTGTCTCCGGCAGATTGCTCAATCGTGCTGAAATATCTCGAAGAAACTCGCGTGCAGTAAGCAGCTCCTTTGAGCTGCTTTTTTCTTTTGTACAAATAGTGTAGTTTTTGTGGATGCCTATTCGACGGATTCAACAAGTTCACCGCAAGCAGGCTCAGGGTAAACACAAAATCATCGCCATCGTCGGACCAACGGCGTCGGGAAAAAGCACGCTTGCGGTGTATTTGGCGCAAAAACTAAACGGGGAGATTATTTCTGCCGACTCGCGGCAAGTGTACAAAGGTCTCGACATCGGCACCGGCAAAGTCACCAAACGCGAGATGGGTGGTATCCCCCACCACTTGCTCAACGTGGTGTCACCCAAAAAACAATTTAGTGTCGATGACTTCGTGCAAAAAGGTACCGAAGTTATCAGTGGCTTGATATATCAAGCCACTCCAAAGTTACCCATTGTCGTGGGCGGTACGGGGTTGTATGTAGACGCACTGCTTGGGCGCATCACCTTCCCCAACGTGCCGCCCAACCCCAAACTCCGAGACCGGTTAGAGAAAAAAAGTGTTGAGCAACTTTTTGCGATGCTCCAAAAGCAAGACCAACAACGGGCAAAAACAATCGAGCCAAAACACAAACGCCGCCTAATTCGCGCATTGGAAATAGCCGCGGCATTAAGGCGACGCTGTGTTTCTCGAAGCGAGTGTAAGACTTGGCCTAGCGGCCCGGAGCGCACGAGCGGGAGAAACACGGCGGAGCCGTACGAAATTTTGTGGCTCGGGCTAAAACCCAGCGAGCAAAAGCTCAAAAAAAATATCCGCACTCGTCTATTCGAGCGAATAAGGGTGGGTATGATTGCCGAAGCAAAAAAACTCCACACACAAGGCCTTTCGTACAAACGCATGCACGAGTTGGGGCTTGAGTATCGCTACCTTGCAAAGTTCTTGCAAGGTAATATAAACAGACTTGCACTTGAAACAGAGCTTGAGCGCGACATCAACAAATATGCAAAACGCCAGATGCGCTGGTTTAAACGCAACAAAGATATTGTGTGGGTAAAAAATAAGTCCGATGCACTCCAACTATCTAAGAAATTTTTGCAACCTTCCCGCCAGAAGCGCGGATAAAATTTTCGTGCATCGTCTCCAACTCTCCCACGCCGAGTTTGCCAAACGCCTCGCGTGTATCCTCGGCAGAGTCGCGGAACACTTCGTCTTGCGCGGCAACCTCGGGGTGCACCTGAAGCGCCCGCTCGTTAAACCCAAGCAAATATAATCCCGCGAGCGTACGCACGCGCGAAAGCGCAACATATCCCTGCCCGTACTCAAACGCTTGTGAGAGGTCAACAATAGCAGCATCAAGTGACATCCCTTGGCTTTTGTGCACGGTAATCGCCCACGCAAGCCGCAGGGGGAGCTGCTCGATACTTGCAAGGATTTTATTACCATCTTGGATCTTCCACTCCACCGTATCAACTTCCAACGTGCGTCCGTTGCGGAGTTTCACTAACGGTCTACCGTTTGTTTTTGAGAATCCAACCACTTCTCCAGTAGTGCCGTTGTAGTACGCGCCCTCGGGGTCGTTTTTAGTAAACATCACCTTGGCACCAATTTTGAGCGCCAACAGCTCGGGCGAGAGGCAGTTGCGTTTGAGCGACTCGACCAAGGGCTTTGCACCGCGGCTGTGCATCTCAAACGTTTTTAGTATGCCGGGCAAGCGGCCCAGCTCAACCTCGTTGAGGCGGTCGACGTTGGCATTGTGCGGGAACAGTTTGGTGTATATCGCTTCGCCCTCGGGTACGATGTTGCGCGTCTGCAAAAGCGCTTTGACTTGTTGCGTGACGCGACCACGGCGCACCGCGCTCAACGCATCAAGAAACAGTGCGTCTTCCTGGCGATGTTGCTCGGTCAAGTAGCACACCAGTGGTTTTGCGCGCGCCCACGCGCGCGAGCGAAAGCAAAATGGCGAAGCCGGTTTACCCTGAGCGGAGTCGAAGGGCGAGTCGTATTCAATCTCCAAATTCTTCTGCACCTGTTGTTTCACTACCGGCGGCAGTTGGAAGAAGTCGCCCACAAACACCACCTGCAAGCCGCCAAACGGCCTATCACTGCCACGCAGGGTGCGACATACCAGCTCGACCGAGCCCAGCGTATCCTGCGAGAGCATCGAAATTTCGTCGATAACAAGCACATGCGCAAGCCGCACACGGCGCACCACCTTTTCCTTCTGGGCAATTGCATCAAGCTCGTAGTCGCCGACTTGCGACGTCACACCGATGCCGCTCCACGAGTGCACGGTGTAGCCGTCGATATGCGTTGCGGCGATGCCAGTTGATGCAGTAATTGCCGGCTCGACGCCGTGCCCGCGCAAGTATGCAATGTAGCGGTTGGTGGTGTGCGTCTTGCCGCTGCCCGGCTCGCCAGTTAAAAAAACATTCGCACCTGTTTTGAGCACCTCAAACGCTTCGTCCTGTGTCATCGCACCAGTGTACCTTATTTTATATTGGCACATTCGGTCTGCTGACCTCAGTACCTTCCTCGCCTTCTCTCGTCGGCGGGCCCACGAGGAATCGAACCTCGACCGACGGTTTTGGAGACCGACGTTCTACCGTTAAACTATAGGCCCATAACAGCTTCTAGCTGCTAGATACTAGCTTATA
This sequence comes from bacterium, assembly GCA_030647845.1. Classification (GTDB taxonomy): domain Bacteria; phylum Patescibacteriota; class Minisyncoccia; order Phycocordibacterales; family SBAW01; genus GWA1-54-10. The sequence goes on along the minus strand of JAUSIO010000018.1, from coordinate 2,573 downwards.
GTTTTATCCGGCTAGAAGCTAGCCACTAGTCCATAGAAACTACTTCCTCGCTTCTTTGTGCACGGTTTGAGCCCGGCACCACTTGCAATACTTTTTGAGCTCGATTTTGCGCTCAACAAGTTTTTTGTTTTTGGAGCTCCAATAGTTTATCCTCTTGCACTTCTCGCAGGCGAGTTTTATCAATCTATCTTGCGACATAATATATTTGGTAACTACGGTCCCCCGACGTTTCAGTCGGGGCCCCGACCAAAGCGTCGGGGTTGTGACATAGCCCAAATACTCTACCCCACCAGCCCTTTTTGTGCAACTTTATTTACAAAGGACTGTCCTTTGTAAGTGAAGTATAGCGCGCGTTCGAGACTGCTATTTCATAGCCCTCAGCGGGTGTGCAGAATAAATGATAGTATAATATAGTACCTAACAATGTCGGCATATCCGCGTTTAATAAAAGTGATAGTGATCATATGCCTCCTTGCGGGCATAGCGTTCGGGGGTATGTATATTCTTTCTGCAAATAAAACTGAAAATCGGAGCACGGGTACTGCCCAACAAACAACAATATTACCGAACGCAACAAATACGTCCCAAAATGGCACGCTCAATCAACAAAATCCCAGCCCGCAAAACACTGGACCAGCCACGGCAACTATCAACCCGTATTCCCTTCAAACAAACCCCGCATCTCCAACAATAAGCGGAGTGTATAACAATACGTTCAACATCGAGGTGGTCATTGCAAAAACTCAGTTGCCCAAAATGAGTTTTCTCAACGACCCCATACTCGGTGTCATGTGGGACGATGTCAGCGACCACGGGGGCGGGGTAAGTTTGAGTGGTACCAATTCGGGTATTTTTTCCGACCACGTTACAAACGTTTTGCCAGAGGGTACCTATTACGTCGGAGTCTATTTAGACGTTCTCTTTTACCCTCGGACCGACGCTAACGCCGCCAAAGAATATCGCCAACTCTTGGATAGCGCGGTTCTTACAGTACAACGTAGTCAATAAGTACATACTTCGCCAGAAGGCTGGGGCTAGTGGCTTATTGTTCCAGCCTTATACCCCTCCCCTTTAAATATTGTGCTAGCAAAGGTTTGCAACTGGGCTTGAGTAAGCGAGCTCATTGGCGTACTCGCGGGTACTCCTATTGCTTGGGCAACGTTTGTACTTATCTGGTTGGTGGGGTTTTCGAAGGAAGGTGCCAATCTATTTACTGCACCATTAATGGTCAGCGATTGATATGTTGAGGTCTTAAGTAACGACACTTCTGCCGCCGCACCAGTTGAATAATCCGGAAAAACTGCCCACCTGCCATTGCTTCCGATGGCACCATTTTGTGTCGCAAATGTCCCGTACTGTATATCGCCGGGATTATTGTTTCGCCATGGTAGTGTTCCGCCTTGTAATATCGTTTTGGTTCCATCAGTATTCGTATACGTTACCGTTTTGCCATCAGACGAAGCCGCTGCGGTGCATAGTGAGCCGCCGCATGTTTGAGGAATCGAATCCGGCACGTCACCATTCCACGTACCTCCTTTTCCGGTTACTCCACCCCCCGTCGCCGGCGCCGTAGTCGTCCACTTGGCAAAGATGTCCTCAACCTTCTTGTCGCGTGGGCGGTTGGCATAGGTTTTGACAAAGTCGCAGTAGTCAGTTTGACCAGTGCCGGCACCAACCCAACTACTAAAGTTTAAGTTGCCGTCTGCATCCTTGGAGAACACATCTGGTCTAAGCAGTGTGGTCAATATGATGCTCACGATAAAGAAAGCGGATATTGCCACCGCAAGCCCGATGAACGTGGTTTTGAAGATGCCTTTTGCCTTCTCAATTCCGGCAGGATTTGCCGCAGAGCCAAAGTAGAGCACCCCTACGTATGCAAAGAGCGCCACCGAGATGGGTATCGCCAACGCGAGCATATAGTTGATGATGTTTTGTATGAGCTGGCCAAAATTACAGAGGTTGCACTCGGTGGCATCTTTATACACCGTGGCAGGGTCACCGGTTGTTGCCCCACACGACACCAAACCACCTTTGAGAGATGTGCTGTTCGAAGTAGTTTTGTCTGTGTCAGTAGTAGTGTCTGTTGCTGCTGGTGCTGTTGTATACGTTGGCGCTGTTGGAGCAGTGTATTTTGGCGGCGTATATGTAGAAGGCACATACGCTTTTGTATTGGGGTTGTATGTTCCCGGCGTAAAGATGCCCGTACCTGTATAAGTGCCTGGAGTGAAGGTGTTTGTTGTTGAGTCGTATGTACTGGGGATATATGTACCACCTGTGCCACTTCCGTTGGTTGTGATAGTCACTTTGCAGGTTGCGGTTGCGCCGCTGGAACCAGTAAAGATAGCGACGTAGGTTCTGCCATTGCCAGTTGGGATGACTCCTTGCGTGCCAGATAAAGCCACACTGCCTAGGTCGGTGATGGTGCCACTTATGGCACCCGTGCTAGTCCACGTGAGGTTTACCGTGTTGCCGAGCGTGATGCTATATGCCGATGCCTTGAGGGTGCAGGTGGGGTTAGCGGCAAAAACAATAACGGGCAGAAGAAAAATAGAAAGAAAAGATGCCGCCAAAGC
>JAUSIO010000047.1 GCA_030647845.1 bacterium | reverse complement strand
AAGTTTCCCCACGGACGCTCTTCTTTTGTAAAATTTGGGAGCTCTTCCATCGCTGTAGTATATCACCGCCTAGAGCGACACGTCTCACTTTGATAGAAATAGCTCGTGCTCGCGGTGGAAAAGCCACAATGCGATGTGGTACACGCCAAAGGTGATAAAGAACGCCGAGGCAACATCAATCGAATAGTGGATATGCCCGAGCAAGACGACGGCGGCAAAAAACGCCGACCATGCAAGAAAGATGTAGCGCAGTGTTTTTTCGTTCCAAAACAAGAGTGCCATCAAAAACGCCCAGCCCACGTGGCCAGAAAAAAATAAATCGTTTCCGGTCAAGAATCTTGTCGCTACTATCCCTAAATTGAAGTCAAGGTTAATAGGCGTCTGGATGGGGGAAGGTCCCAGGTGCGTCAGCGACACAAATCCGGAGCGGATAATCCAAAACAGCGCCAGTGCATTTAGGGCGAATGGGGTGCGTTTCGGGTGTGTGAGGCACACGAGCGCGGTTAGGAGTGCCAGAAGTAGACTTCCATACACGAAAAGATCACCAACAGCAAATGCAGGAATGTTCGAGAGTATGATGTCAGTAACGGGGTTGCTCGCACTGTCAGTTGCATAACCGATAGCAAAGAAGATTGCAACCATACTGGACATGAAGAATATGCTCGAAAAGAGCATCATCCGGCGAAACTCACTCTGTGTATAGTGGAAGCGGTAGCGGCGAAAAACGTACGGCATATTTCTTATACTGTAGCACGCCCATTGAGCGCCTGCCGGTAAAATTGCTCAAATTGCTCGAGTGTCAGGTTGATATCGTGCTTGGCTATTATCTCCAAACTTTTTTTGCCCATGGTATGGCGCATATCCGACTTGGTAAAAATCTCCACCAACTGTCCTGCCAACTCCGTGCTGTCGCCCGGCTCGAACAAAAGTCCGTTTTCTTTGTGGTGGATAAGCTCGGGGAGCGCCACCGCTCGCGCGCCGACCACAGGCAGGCCCGTTGCCATCGCCTCCATCGCGACAATGCACTGCAACTCGGCAATGCCGGCGATAACAAAACAGTCGGCGGCGGCGTATAACGACGGCAAGAGCTCGTCAGGAACAAAGCCGCAAAAAGTAGTGTCTGCTTCCAGCTCTAGCGTTTGGGCAAGTGTTTTGAGCTTTACTTCTTCGGCACCGTGGCCGGCGACAACAAAATGGAAGTTAACACTTTTGCGCGCGACCGCGACCGCACGCAAGACTACATCAACATTTTTTTCTTTATCTAAGCGCCCGACGAACAAGAGTGTTGGTTTTTTGGGAAGGTTATATTGTTTTTGCGCAGGCGTAGGGTCATTGCTTGGGTTAAACCGCGCTAAGTCGATGCCGTTGCTTATCGCGAGTATCTCTTGGTTGAGTTGCGGCTGTACCAAATCGGCGGCGGTGCGGGTTGGGGATGAGAGCCCTTTTGCTTTGCGATAGACGCGCGCGGCGTCCCGCCACATAACGCTGTGGATTGCCTCGGTTACTATTTTTGGCAGATGCAAATAGTGCGTCAAATTGTCGGGCATAAAGTGGTTGGTTGCGACGACCGGGATGCCGCGTTTCTGCGCCGCATTAAGCGTTGCGCGGCTGATAAAAAAGTGCGACTGAATATGTACGATATCGGGCTTAAACTCTACTAGTGCCCGGCGGATTGCCGGGTTGATAACCCACGGGAGCACAAAACGAAACCCCGGTACGATAATGGGGAACGAACGCAGGCCGTAGCGCTGTACTTTGCCCCACCGTTTTTTAGTGTTGCTCAAGTCGGTCGAAGGAGAAATAACCGCGACCTCGTGCCCGGCATCGGCCAAAGCGTGCGAGAGCCGCTGGGTAAAGTAGGACGCTCCATTGACGTGCGGGTGGTAGGTGTCGGAGGCGATGAGTATTCTCATACTAATTATTTTTGTAGTTTCTGCACAAAAGAGATAAGTAAGTCTACCACTTCGCGCGGGTTGTTGAGTATCAGCACGTGATTTGCGTTTCTTATTATTTCTAAGCGCGAGTGTGCTATCTCATCGTGCATTTTTTTTGATACCGGCACTGGATATATGCCATCTTTTTCCCCCACAACAATCAGCGTCGGCAGGGTGATGTACTTGAGTCGCTGTTCCAAATCGACATTCGCCAACGTTTTGCCCAACAACAGGTAACTCCGCAAAGAGTTGTGGTACAGAGTGCGTGCGAGCCCCCACAACTCGAACTCTTTATGGAACTTGCCCTTGGGGTAGGGCGAGTGCCACGGCCCGCGCGCATGCGGGCTAAGCGCCGCGCCAACTGTGGTAAAAAACCAGACGACTCGCTGTACTGCGGGTGAGCGCAGGTAGCGCGGTGGGCCATACGAACCGGCAAGAAGTACCAAACTCGAAAGTTTGTCGGGGTTCTGTAGTGCAAACTCCAAAGCCAAAACCGCCCCGCCGCTGTGGCCGACCAAAATCACTTTTTCGACCCGCTCGGCTTCGAGCACTGCTAGTACATCTTCAAGCAATAACTCCTTTTTGTAGGTCGAAGGTGCGGTTGGGTGGCCAGAGTATCCGTGCCCCCGCAAGTCCATAGCGATGGTCGAGAAGCCGCTGGCGACTAGCGGGTCGCGGACAAATTGCCACGCATCAAGGTCGCCGCCGATGCCGTGCAACAAAAAAAGCACGGGCGCGCCCGGGCGCCCGGCGCAAACTTCGTAATAAATCTCCACGTCGCCGCTTTTGACGCGCTTTTTTTGTACCGCGGGCATCGTGACAAAAGTATACAAGAAAAGACCAGAAACGGCGCGTTTGGTATACTTACAAAATATGTCCGTAGACTCTATCGTGCCGGTTATTATTGAGTATCGCTACTGGATACTGGTGCCGCTGACATTTATCGAAGGTCCTATTGTCGGGTTTGTTGCCGGCGGGCTCTCGCGGCTTGGGTACTTTAACCCGTTTTTGGCGTTTGCCTTGTTTATCTTCCGCGATATTGTGGTGGACACGCTGTGGTATGTCGCGGGTAGCCACGGGGGTAAAACGCGCGCGGCAGGGTGGCTGTTGAAGAAGGCACACATCACCGAGGGAGACTTGCACTCGGTGCGTATACTCTGGGACACGCACGGCCTGCGTACGATGTTTGTCGGCAAGCTCTCCTACGGCATCGCGCAGATATTTCTCTCGGTGGCGGGCATGGTGGGGATGCCGTTTCGGCGCTTCTTCCGATATGCGCTTATTGTCGCTTTAGTCGAGTACGGCGGTTTGTTTGTACTGGGTTACGTCCTTGGTGGTGCGTTCGGCGACACCACGGGCGTGCTATCCAACATCCAGTGGGTAATCGCAATTCTCGCGCTTTTCATCACGGCATACTATATTTTTACGCACTTCATGCGCCGCAAGGCGCTCCAAGAGGAGCGGAGTGTAGCAAAAAAAGAGGGTTAGTTTTTGTGCTACACTATTGCCGTGGATGCGCTTATAATCTTTGCGGCTAAATATCTTATCTATATCGTAGCCGCTATTTTTGTGGTCTATTTTTTTCTTGCGCGCCGGCGCGCGAAGCGCAAACTATTGCTACTCTCCGCTCTCTCTCTGCCGCTCGCGTATGTTGTGGGCTGGCTTGCTGGACTTTTGTACTACAACCCGCAGCCGTTTGCCCTAAGCGGCATAGCACCGCTTGTCTCGCATGCGGCAAACAATGGCTTCCCTTCCGACCATATGCTCTTCGCGGCAGCACTCGCGATGCTTGTGCTGTTTTTTAGCCGCCCGCTTGGGATTTTGCTGTGGGTACTTGCATTGCTGGTCGGTTTTGCTCGTATTGCCGCAGGAGTGCATCATACGGCAGACATCATCGCCGCGGCCGCTATCGCCGCCCTGGTGGTGTGGCTTGTGCATCTTTGTGTACAGGGCAGAGGATGGTACCGGGGTTAAGCACAGGGAGACCCATACAGCCCTAGCGCAGTGTAGCGAAATGAAGTATAGTAGAACGGTTATCAGTTTATATACTTAATTTATATATATGGTTAGAACAGCAAATCCCGCGTTGATGAAGCCGATGGAACTTTCGGCTGAGCTTGAGGCGGTTGTAGGCAAGGGGCCGATGTCGCGTGGCGAGGTTATCAAGCAGCTCTGGGTCTACATTAAAAAGCACGACTTACAGAACCCGGCCAACAAGCGCAACATTTTGGCCGATGACAAGCTCAAGCCGCTCTTCGGCGGCAAGGGTGAGGTTACGATGTTTGAGATGACGAAGCTCGTCTCTCCGCACTTGAAGTAGTTTCTGGGTAACCCCGACGCTCTAGTCGGGGTCCCGACCAAGGCGTCGGGATAAAAAATCGCCCCGAGCCAAGCAGGTGAGGGGCGGTTGTGCGTTTTAGGTGGAAAACTCTCCAGCCAAAAGCAATTTGATGGTTGGGGGGTAAAGTAGCCGCTCGGCGTCTTGGATACGTTCGCGGAAGTTCTGCTCTGTGTACTGTGGATATGTCCACACTTCTGACTGAGCAAGGATTTCTTCAGCATCGACTTGTGCCACTACCTTGTGGACGCTACAGCCCACCCTTGTTTTCGGGTCTCTTTTCCAAGCGGCGAACGTATCACGGACAGCGTGTGCGCCTGGGAACTTTGGCAAGAGCGATGGGTGGCTATTAATCATCCGGTCCTTGTACTGCTTGCACATAGGCCGGGCAAGGATTGTCTTAAAGCCAGCCAGCGCGATATGGGTTACTCCTCGCTCGCGGAGCTTATCGACAACCCGCTCACTGTAGTAAACCTGGTCAAACGTCGGGCCGAAGTCTGTCCGGTGTATCAGTACAGTCGGAATGCCGAACCGAGGCGCGATTATGTCGAGCGCACGGCATAGCCGGTCGGCAAACACAAAAGCCACGGGTATTTCGGCTTCCGCTATCGCAGTAAGCGTCGTTCCTTCGCCCGACACCCCTACGGCAAGTCTTGCTTCATCCATCAAAGACCTCCATTTCTTGCTATCTCTCTGCAGTATGCGTACAGTGGGTATAAAAAGCAATGGTAGTACAAAAAATCAAAAAATTTAGAAATAATACATTTTCGTCACTAAAGATTCGAAATTATCGCTTGTACTTTATCGGGCAAGGGATTTCTTTTTCTGGTACGTGGATGCAAACGGTGGCACAAGGGTGGTTGGTGTTGCAGCTCACCCATTCGGGCACCCAGCTTGGTAGTGTGGTCGCGCTCCAGTTTGTACCGATGCTTTTTTTGGGTCCCTGGGGCGGGCTCATAGTGGACCGCCACAACAAACGCACGATACTCTACATAGCGCAGGTTGCATTTGGGCTACTTGCGCTTGCCATTGCGGTGTTGGTATTTACCGGTGCAATCCAAATTTGGATGCTCTACGTGTTTGCTCTGCTCTTTGGTTTTGTGCGCATCTTCGACAACCCAGCGCGGCAAACATTTGTTGCCGAGTTGGTAGATGCCGCGCACATGAAAAACGCGGTGAGCTTAAATGCGACCGAAAATAACCTTGCGCGCGCGGTTGGCCCCTCTGTTGCGGGAGTGCTCATCGCCTCGGTTGGCATCGCATCTTGTTTTTTGTTTAATGCGCTGTCGTTTCTTGCCACTATCGTCACGCTCTATATGATGCGCACGCAGGAGTTGTATCAAGCACCGACATATATCAAAAAATCAGGGGAGTTACGCGCGGGTTTCCGCTATGTGTGGGGCTCGCCTTTAATCCGCAACACACTTGCGTTGATGGCGGTCGTCGGTGCTTTTGCGTTCGAGTTTCAAGTCAGTTTGCCGCTGTTGGCGCAGGACACGTTCCATGGCGGGGCGGGCGCCTACGCGGCACTGATGTCGGCGATGGGAGCTGGTGCCGTGGTGGGCGGGCTCTTTGCGGCTGGGCGCCGCAGTATAGCGTCTCGCCACTTGGTTATATTTGCGTTTTTGTTTGGCGCGAGTATGGTCGCCGTGGCTTTGATGCCGACCTTGGCGTGGGCGGTTGCTGGGATGCTGGTTGTCGGGTTTTTCTCAATCAACGTAACATCGTTGGGCAACACAATGCTCCAGCTCGAAGCCGCGCCCCTAATGCGCGGGCGCGTGATGGCACTGTGGGGAGTTGCCATGATTGGTTCAACGCCCATAGGCGGGCCGATTGTTGGGTTTGTTGGAGAGTATTTTGGCGGTCGGTGGGGGCTTGGGCTCGGTGGCGCCATGACTATCCTTGCCGCCGCCCTGGCCGCGCTCGTACTGCTTAAAAAAGGTGCACCGCAAAAAATCTCGACCACCATCGAGTCGCGCAGTGAGGAGGCACAAGCGAGAAATATCGCGCTTTAGGAAGTGGTTTTTACAACCGCAGTAAGCGCCTGTATAAACAAGGGGTCGGTGTTTGGTAGCGCTGTGCGGTGATAGGCGATGTTGTATTCTGCACATTGCTTTTTTGCGGCGATGTCGAGGTCGTACGAAATCTCCAAATGGTCGGCAAGGAATTGTACTGGCACCAGCAGAACCGCCTGTACTTTTTCAGTATGCAGAAGAGACAAGATGTCCGCCACATCGGGCTGTAACCAACTCTCTCTGGTATGACCGGCGCTTTGGTATGCGCTGTACCACTCGAGCGTGGGGTCGTGTATGGTTGTGATAATAGCATCGGTGGTTGCTTTGAGTTGTTCGAGGTACTGCGGGTCGCTGGCAACCACGCGTTGTGGCAAACTGTGTGTCGTA
>JAUSIO010000046.1 GCA_030647845.1 bacterium | reverse complement strand
CAAGCATTGCACGGTAGATAATCCGGTGCTTTTCGCTGTAAAACGCATCGGGCGAAAGTGAGTCCGACGCCTCGAGCATTCCTTCTGGGCGTATCATCAAGGCACCGAGCAGTGCCTTTTCCGACTCATTTGTTTGCGGCGGTACGCGCAACCCTTTTTCCCTCTTCGCTTGCATACTCCAAGAATACCACCTCAACTTTTTTCGCCAACTTCGCCACTATGGGACTTTGGGTGGACAAAAAGGGGATAATACCTCTTGTGGATAGTAGCAATTGCAGTGATATACTGCACGCATGGCAGAGAAAGTTACACTAGAGTCGCTCGCAGGTATAGTTGCACGCGGGTTCGAAGAATCTCGAAAAGAAACCTCCGAGGCGATAGAATCGCTTGCCGCGATGACCGCGCGTGGCTTTTCAGAATCTCGAAAAGAAATTTTCGAGGAGATAGAGAAATTGACCAAAGAAATGAAGCAAATGCGAAAGGAACTGAATCAATTACAGGAAGACGTAGATATTGGCTTTGCCTCTCTCGACAAGCGGCTTGAAGAGTACTATCAGTCGCAACTAAACTCCCACGCAATCCGTATCAAAAATTTAGAAATGTTTACTGGCGTAGAGGTTGCTAAATAAAATCGCAGGTTAAACCTGCGGAAACGGACGCTCTCGATATCCACCGGCTCGTTTTTGATATAGAGCGCAAGCATTGCACGGTAGATAATCCGGTGCTTTTCGCTGTAAAACGCATCGGGCGAAAGTGAGTCCAACGCCTCGAGCATTCCTTCTGGGCGTATCATCAAGGCACCTAAGAGTGCCTTTTCTGACTCATTCGCCCTCGGCGGAACACGCAACCCTTTTTCTTTTCTCACTGCCATACTCCAAGAATACCACCTCAACTTTTTTCGCCAACTTCGCTAATATAGGACTTTAAGCCTACGGCAAGGTTAAACCTTGCCACGCATAGAAATCGCGAATGTTGACTACTTGAGTCCGTGCGATACACTGCTTATATGCAAACGAAGTTAAAACACCCCGGTCGAACAAAGAAGGAAGGCATCACAAAAACAGCCCAACCGGCTTTTCTGGGCTTCTGTTGCTATGGCACAGCAAGCAATTCTTCATGAAAAAAACCGCACATGACATTCAATTTGAAAGTCAAATGAAAGGTGGGATAGTGCACCAACAGGTTAGCTTTTTGTCGTTATTTTTGTGCCGCTTGGAGTATCTTTGATTTCGTACCCCATTGTTTCGATTTGGTCGCGCAGTACATCGGAGGCGGCAAAGTCTTTTGCAAGTCGCGCAGCTTCGCGCTCGGCTAGGAGTTTTTGTACTTCTTCTGGCAAGTCGGATGCCGCAATAACAGAGAGTTTTGCCATTGGGCGGTTTTCGGCGAGCCCAAGCCCCAAAATTTGGTCGGCTTTTGCAACTGTTGCCTGTGAGACGGTTTTATTTTTTATCGCATCCCAGAGCAACGCAAGCGCTCGTGGTGTATTTAGATCATCAGCGATTGCAGCATAAAAGTCTTCCACAAAAAGTTTTTCTTTCGCGTTACTTTCTGTGTCAAGGCGACGCCTTAAACCAGGGCTCCTCAAGGCGTCGCCTTTCGCTCCGTGTAATTCCAAGTACGCACGCTGTAGCCGCCCCAGTGCCGTATTGGCGCCCTCTATCGCGTCCCACGTAAAGTTCATAGGCGCGCGGTAGTGACCGGTCAAAAACCAGTACCGCAGAGCGCGTGGCGATAGCCCACGGTCGGCTAGATTATGTAGGTACACCGTGTTACCGAGCGACTTCGATACCTTCTTGCCCTCGATAGTGATATGCGCATTGTGTATCCAGTAGCGCACAAATTGCTTGCCGGTCAGCGCCTCTGCCTGCGCTATCTCGTTGTTGTGGTGTGTCGGGATAAGGTCGACGCCTCCCATATGGATGTCAATCTGTCTGCCCAGGAGAGTAAATATCATCGCGACGCACTCGGTATGCCAACCGGGGAAGCCCAAGCCCCACGGCGATTTCCACCCGAGCTTTTTATCAAGCTTCCACAGTGCAAAGTCAAACGGCGTCCGTTTTTCCATGTTTTCTTGCACACGTGCTCCTGCCCTCTGCCCTTGTAGGTTGACTGACCCTAGTTTGCCATAACCCGAAAAACGCGACGTGTCAAAATATACGCCATCGCTCGTGCGGTAGGCGTACTCTTTTTGCTCTAGCGTTTTGACTACTGCAATTTGCTCGGCAATATAGTCGCTGGCACGCGGGTAGCGCACCGCCTTTGGGTTGATGCCCACCTCGGGTAAGTCGGCAAAAAAAAGTTCTGCATATTTTTCGGCAAGCCACCGCATATTGGCAAGCGTGAGTGTCTTGCCCTCGCGTTTGAGGCCGCGGGTCATTTTGTCCTCGCTTTCTTCATCTTCGGAGAGGTGGCCAAAGTCGGTGATATTATTTACTTCCTCTACCTGGTAGCCCCATGCCTCTAGTGTACGATGGAGCACGTTTGCCACGACCGGGGGAAACAAGTTGCCGATATGTTGCTCGTCGTAGGCGGTTGGGCCGCAGTTATATATCTTGACGCTAGGGCCAAGCGGCTCGAATACTTCTAAGCGACCCGAGAGCGTGTTGTGGAGTTGTAGTGGAGGGAGGTCCGACTGATGTGAGCGCTTCAAAAATGAAAACATACCGCTATTATAACCAATCTTTGTGTTTGAAGTAGAGGAAGCAACCCAGGGCGGTAATCAGCATACCCCCAGACACTATCCAAAAGTCGTACGGATTATCGGCTAGCGGGATGTGTTCCGTATTCATCCCAAACAGGCTGGTTATAAGGGTAAGCGGGAAGAAGAAGAACGCAAGCACGGTGAGCGTCTTCATAATCTCGTTTTGCTTGGTCGACAGGAGCGAGTTGTTTGTCTCTCTCAATTCGTTGAGCGAGTCGTGCAAGTTACCAAGCGTGCGCTCGATGCGCTCGTACGTACCGACTAAGTCGCGCACATGGTAGGAAAATTCAGGACCAAAAAAGCGGGTACCCGTGGGCTCCAAGGATTTAAGCATCTCATCGTGGGGCACGAGTGTCTGACGGAAGTCATGTATCGTGCGCCCCACTTGGGAGAGCTGTGCCACCATGCGCTTTTCATCGCCTTTAAAAATGTGTTCTTCGATGTCGTGCAAGCGCTGGTTTACGATGTCGCAACTGTTGGTCAAAGCGCGGTAGAGGTTTGCAACCATCGCGACAAATAAATGTCCGCCGTGGGTTGTAGTATTGTCGTGTCCGAGCACCGCCTCGACCTCAAACGCTTTTGCAAACAAATGGAGCGGGTCGATTTGCTCGTATCGCGTAGTAATCAAAAATTGTTTGCCGATGACGAAGTCGACTTCTTGCTCTGGCGACCGGTTTGCGCCGCGCAAAAGCGGGAAGCGCAATATAACATAAATGATGCTCTCCCGACGCTCTACCTTTGGCTTGTAGGAGGGGAGTAGCAACTCCTCTGCTATCAACGGGTCGATATCAAACTCGCGCATCAAGGCGCGCACTTCTGTCTGCGTGGGTGAAACGCAGTCGACCCATGTCACGTTTCTGCGCACGTATCTTGTAACCATACAAAAAGTATACCACCAGTTTTTTGTCTCTATGGTATACTCTATCACATGAGGAAAACGCAACTACAGGCAGTCGGTGTTTTGATAGCTCTCGCTTGTGCATTTGGGGGTGGTATCTATGCGGGTAATACGCTGCGACAGCAAAACGTTGTTTCTGCGGCCAGTGGAACTACTACGTTTGCGGTAGGCAGTGCGACCCAGCCCCAAGATGTTGATATGACCCAGTTCTGGGAAGCGTATAGTTTACTCAACCAAAATTTTATCGTGGCGCATACGTCAAGTACCTTTCCTACAAAAGAAAAACAAATCTACGGAGCGATCGCCGGTCTCACGGAGAGTTTTGGTGACCCCTATACGGTCTTTTTGCCGCCGTCGGACGCACAGATTTTTCAGGAAGATATCAGCGGCTCTTTTGGTGGCGTTGGTATGCAAATCGACCACAACGCAAAGGGGCAACTCACGGTCGTCTCGCCACTCAAGGGTACGCCGGCCGCGGCGGCCGGCATTCGCAGTGGTGACCTCATTTTGCAAATTGCTACGACTACCACTGACGGCCTTTCGGTTACCGAAGCAGTTAAGCTTATCCGCGGCCCAAAGGGCACTGCGGTTAGTCTTGTTCTGTCCCGCCCGGGAGAAACGAAACTACTCACTATCTCGGTCGTGCGTGACACTATCAACATCCCTATCATCAATTCCTACAAGCGCGACGATGGTATCTTTGTGATAGAGCTGTACAGTTTTTCCGAAAATTCTGTAGACCTCTTCCGCGATGCACTGCGGCAGTTTGTGCAATCCGGCGACACTAAACTCTTGCTCGACGTGCGTGGCAACCCGGGCGGTTACCTCGAGGCGGCGGTCAACATGGCGAGCTACTTCTTGCCTGTCGGGAGCACGGTGGTCACCGAGGACTTCAAGGGCCTGCCTGCGCAGGCAGGCAAACAAAACAATGTTGTACATCGTAGCTTGGGGTATAATATTTTCTCGGGTAACAAAAACTTCAAAATGGCAATCCTCATCGACCAAGGGTCTGCATCGGCATCCGAGATTTTAGCTGGTGCGCTGCAGCAACATACCGTTGCCAGGCTGGTCGGCGTGCGCACCTTTGGAAAAGGCTCGGTACAACAGCTGATGGACCTCGGCGGAGGCGCCGAGCTCAAAGTCACCATCGCGCGTTGGCTGACACCAAACGGCATCTCAATCTCCGATGGTGGACTTACGCCCGACATTGCTGCTGAGCGTAGTGAGGCAGACCGCAAGGCAGGCAAGGACCCTCAAACCGACACCGCAGTTATCTACTTACTGAATAATTAATACATAGGACGGACCTATGTAGTTACTATGAAAGTCATACTACTCAAAGATGTGCGTGGTGTGGGTCAGCACAACGAAGTAAAGAACGTTGCCGACGGGTACGCGGTAAACTTTCTTTTTCCGCAAAAACTTGCCGAACCTGCGACGGAGGAAAAAATAAAACAAATCGAAACACACAGAAAAGTGCAGGAAGAAGCACAGCGTGCCGAGGCAGAAGTATTAGACCAAAAAGTGCAGTCACTCAAAGGCAAAAAAATCTCAATCACGGCGCGCGCAACAGAAAAAGGCGGATTGTTTAAAAGCATCAGCGCAAAAGACGTTGTAAAAGCGGTTCTTGTCGAACATGCGCTACAGGTGCCCGACGAGGCAATCTTGTTCCCCGAGCCAATCAAAACAGTGGGGGAGCATCCCGTTTTACTTTCGAGCAAAAACGTAAAAGTAGAAATGGGTGTAATAGTTGTTGCTGCATAATGTCCAGTTTCTTAAAACTACTCTGGGTTTTTCTACTTTCGCTGGGGTTAAATATAGTGTGGGAAAATGCGCACGTATTTCTCTACGCGAGCTATCAGAGCGCACCTATCACCAAATATATTCTCCTGCGCGCATCAGTGGGCGATGCAATAATTCTTACTCTGCTTGCAATCCCTTTTCTCTACTGGGATTTTTTCCGCAAGAGAATATGGCTCATCATCCCGCTCGGCGTCGTGGTCTCAATATTTATCGAATTATATGCGCTCCACACTGGCCGCTGGGCGTACAACGAGTACATGCCCCTTATCCAATTCTTAAGCATCGGTCTCGCCCCAACAATCCAGCTGGGGCTGTTGGGGTTTCTTGTGTATCTTATTGTGCTTTGATACTTATTTATTGCACTACGACATCCACCGCGGAGCGGATGACCTTGCGGCCGTTGAAATTTGTTTTGCGGACATTACGGAAGGCAACGATGCCGTCTTGGAGCGCAAATAGGGTATGGTCGCGGCCGAGGCCGACATTTTTGCCCGGCATCATCGCCGTGCCCCTCTGGCGGACAATAACACTGCCTTTTTGCGCCCTCTCACCCGCATAGAGCTTAACCCCTAGGTATTTTGGGTTTGAGTCATTGAGGTTTTTTGCCGAGCCGCCTGCTTTTTTATGTGCCATGCTCCAGACACTACCAAATAAGCCAATTTTGAGCAAGTCTTCCAAGTTTGTTATACTAGCTGTATGCTGGTCGTTGATGTCGAAAGTAGCGGGGTAGATTATCAAAAAAACTCTATCATAAGTGTTGGCGCGATTGACTTTGCACACCCCGAAAAGCAATTCTACGAAGAGTGCCGCATCTGGGACGGTGCCCATATCGAGCAAGAGGCAACCGCCATACACGGCCAGAGCGACCGAGAGATAACCAGCCCACAGAGGCAGAGCGAGGCCGACTTGGTGCACAAGTTTATCGCATTTGCACTGGCGGCAGACGAGCGCACATTGGCGGGGCAGAATGTCTCCTTCGACCGCGATTTTTTGAAGGCCGCCGCGGGGCGCGCAGGGCACACCGACTGGCCGTTTGCACACCGCACCCTCGACACGCACACGCTGTGCTACATGCATATGGTCAAGAGGGGACTGACCCCCCCGGTCGACCCTGCAAAAAAGCATTCTAGTCTTAACCTCGACGCGGTGCTCAACTACTGCGGCATCCCCGACGAGCCCGAGCCACACAACGCTTTGACCGGTGCCAAGAGCCACGCCGAGGTAATCTCACGGCTTTTGTATGACAAAAAACTCCTGCCGGAGTTTGAGCAATTTGCAATACCGTGGAAATAGGTGTTCCCATAGGACGGACCTATGTATACATAGGTCCGTCCTATGGGACCGCTTGAAAGCGGGCTGTAGTATACCGGCAGTACACATGCATGGGGTGCATGTAGACCGGGTTCAATTCCCGGCAGCCCGAACGTAGTGAGGAGATGAGCACGCAAACTGCTTTGCGTGCGTCCGGAATTGAAGGCCGGAGCATGCCGCCTTGGCGGCTGCGAGGCGGGGTCGAGAGTCCCGAAGGGAACTCGTGACCAATTCCCGGCAGCCCGAGAGATTGTGTTTTTATAATTTTTTGTTACGCTGACTTTAGACGTACTTTCTTAAAATACTATGTATGGAGGCGACTGTGGGCGGCGGAGAAATTAGCTACAAAGATGCTGGTGTTAATTACACTGGAGGCCTCGACCAGTTTAAAAAGGCTGCATCAAGGGCAGCATGGGAGACAGAAACCACACTGGCAAAAGGCCGATTCGGTTTTGAGCCGCTCAAGAGGAGTCGCGGTGGGAGTGTTTTTCTCAGCCGCCAGATTCTGGGTGCTGATGAGCGACATCGTCTAGGTTTGCATTCGTGGAGTGTGTCTGGGCACTTGGTCGAGACACTCGGTACCAAAAGCTTGGTTGCCGACGCGATGTACAAGCTCACGGGTGACCCAAAGTACTACCGCAACCTGCCACAAGATGCGGTCGCCATGATAGTCAACGATGCTGCAACTGGTGGTGTCGTGCCGCAGACCATCAATATGTTGCTCGAGGTCGGCTCGTCTAACTGGTTCAAGGACATCCCCCCCTCCCAAGCAATCATCAAGGGTTGGCGTGATGCCTGCATCGATGTGCGGTGCGTGTGGGGCGGTGGAGAAACTTCCGTGCTCAAGGGTCTTCTCTATCCGGATGTCTTTTCCCTTTCGGGTTCTGCGACTGGAATATCATTGCACGATGACCCAGAAAGCTTTAGCGACGGTAGCCTTATACAGGAGGGCGATGCAATCGTCTTCGTCATGGGTAACGGCATCCATGCCAACGGCCTAAGCTTAGCTCGGGCCATCGCAACGCGCCCAATGCACGGGTGGAAAGAGGATATTCGCTATATTTTTGGCATGGAAGTTCGTAAGGTACTTCCCGATGGCTATCTTACCAAGATGAACGATGGTCGGACTTTCGGCGAAGCGTTGCTCGACCCGACACCACTCTACAGCACTCTTGTCGAGGATTGCCTACTGGCTGACTGTGAACTCCACTACGCGGTTAATATCACTGGGCACGGTCTGCGCAAGCTCATGAGACCAAACTACCCGTTTGCGTATATGGTCGACCGCTTGCCGCCAAAACTCCCTATCTTCGAGTCTATGCAGAAGTGGGGGCCAATAAGCGACAAAGAGGCGTACGAGACCTTCAACATGGGGCCTGGCTACGCACTCTATGTACCGCCGCATGAGGCAGAGCGGGTGATTACTATCGCCAAAGCCGGTGGTTTTGAGGCCTATCAGGCGGGCAACATCTATACCTGTGGGGAAAAGCGGGTCTCTTTGCCAAACGGTATTGAGTGGGGTCCACACGACCTCTCCATATAATTGGAGAGGTTTTTTCTTTGTAAAATAACGTTATTTTGGCGTCAACCTGCCTGCCGGCAGGCAGGGGCGTGCTTATACACAGCGGGGTATGGGGTAGGGGGTTTTTGTGTCAAGCTCCCCGCTTGACGCTCTTGACAAAAATATGCTACTGTTTTAGTGCCTCTGGCGGTCGAGCCGAGGTTTTCTTTTTGCCTATACAGCAAAAAGTCCTGCGTAGCTTTAGCGAAGCAGGATAGGTCACTTACTTCTCACGAATATAAACTATGCCTTTTACTGTTGGTCTCGCGTTGGCGCTCTCTGCAGCGTTTAACACACAAGCTACAGAACCTGCTTTGCAAACCGCACCGCAGGCCCAAACGCTCAAGGAATACGTTGTTGAGTACTTTGCCGACCAGCCGATTATGGTAGACATCGCGCAATGCGAATCGCACTTCCGCCAGTTTAACAAAAACGGCGCCGTGTATCGTGGAACCAAAAATAACCAGGATGTCGGTGTGATGCAAATCAACGAGCACTACCATCTCGACACCGCAAAGAAGATGGGGATTGATATCTACACCATACCAGGTAATGTTGCCTACGCCCGCTATTTGTTTGAAAAAGAAGGTACCGTGCCGTGGGCGTCGTCGGAGGCGTGTTGGGGCAAAACCCAAAACGCAAAGGTGCTTGCTCTTGCGTCAAAATAACTAAAACTACACAAAACCTTCTGCTTCGGAGAGATGAACGGGCTCCTAACTCCTACGCAGAAGGTTTTGTTGCGTTTATCGGTCGGTACTCCACGCCCCGGAACCGTACGCACAGATGTACAAGAGACCGCCAACGACCGCCATATTTTCAAGAAATATCTGCGTGTTGCCCGGACCGGGGATGTATATAAGCAGGACCGATGCTACGAGTGTATACAACACAAGTACAGCGGCACTCAAGCGAGTCTTAAACCCGACTACCAACAGTATAGCCGCCACTATCTCAAGTGTAGCCACGCCGAGCGCCAGGTACGTCGGCTGTGGCAATCCGGTCTGTGTAAAAATACCGACCATTCTGTCGAGATTGAGAATTTGTTGGATACCGTTCCAAAGGAAAAATCCGCCAACCAATATCCGCCCCAAGAGTGGGGCATACGCCCGCGGCCAATCTTGCATGCCTCTAGTATACTCCATTATTTTTTATGGCTTCCGTAGGATGACACGTCGGAAAAGAAACAATGTGCGACGTGGATATAACCGCGCGGATGGTAGAATACACGGATGCAACAAATGGCGTATACAAAAAAAGTGCAGGCACTTCTCTCCCCCGCGGAGTGTCGGGTGTTTAAAAAACTCACTACCCCGCAAAAGATACAAGACTATTTAGACACACTCGAAATTAATTTTGAAGAGAGAGGGGAGACCTTGATGTCGCCGCGGCGCGTACTACGAGAGAAAAAGGCACACTGTATAGAGGCGGCACTGTTTGCCGCCGCCGCCCTTGCCTACCACGGCTCTCCCCCACTCTTGCTTGACCTGCAGACCAGCGTACAAGACGAAGACCATGTAGTGACCCTATTTAAACAAAACAATCTGTGGGGTGCAATAAGCAAAACTAACCACATGATTTTGCGCTGGCGTGACCCGGTGTACCGGAGTGTGCGCGAACTCACAATGTCCTATATGCACGAATACTATATGTCCAACGGCAAAAAAACACTGCTCGCCTATTCTCGCCTCTTTGACTTGCGCCGCTACAAACCAGAGTGCTGGGTGACAGCAGAAAAAAATCTTGAATGGGTCGCCGAGGACCTTGATATCTCCAAGCACTTCCCTATTGCACCAAAAAAAGTATTAGCAGGATTGCGCAGGGCTTCCCCGATTGAGAGAGCGGCGAGCGAGCTTGTCGAGTGGAAGAAAGGTGCGCGCAAACCCTACTAAATTACCGCTTGAGTCCCGCTCCTTTTTTAAAGAGCCACAGTATCATACCAAGTAGTAGGATTGTTAGCGATATAAGAACAACAAACGCCATGCCGATGTTGACGTCGGAAATACCAAGGAATCCGTACCGAAACGCATTGACCATATACAGTATCGGGTTTAGGAGCGACACGCTTTGCCAAACGTGTGGGAACTGCTCGATGGAGTAAAAAACACCGCCGAGGTAGGTCAGTGGCG
Organism: bacterium; assembly: GCA_030647845.1. Classification (GTDB taxonomy): domain Bacteria; phylum Patescibacteriota; class Minisyncoccia; order Phycocordibacterales; family SBAW01; genus GWA1-54-10. Next base: position 18,668 of record JAUSIO010000046.1, on the reverse strand, counting down.
TTAATATAAAAGTTGGCACGATTGCTATCGAGTCAAAACTCTCGGCAAACATTGCGTTGAGGAACCCAGCGAGCGAAAAGAGCACGCAGGTGAGTATAAGCGCGCTAAACAGCACCAATATATTGTGGACCAACAGGTGGGTAAAAAAGAGTGAAGTCAACAAAACCAGTATGCCGATGATAAGCCCACGCACGATACCAGCGGTAACGTACCCCAAGACAATCACCCACTCGGGCGTGGGAGAGACCAGCATCTCGTCGAGGTTGCGTTGGAATTTTGCCATAAACAGCGCGGTCGAGGTGTTGCTGTAGGCGTTTGTGATGATAGACATCATCACGAGCCCCGGTACGATAAACTGGATGTAGGAAAAGCCGTGTATCGCAGTGAGTTGCGAGCCTATAAAGGTACCAAACACCAAAAAGTAGAGTGTTGTCGTTGTGACTGAGGGCAAAAAGGTCTGCTTCCACAAACGCAACATCCGTACGACGTCTTTGCGGACGATAGTGTAGTAAGCAATAAGTATGCGGGAAGAGTCCATATTATTGGTTTAAAGGCGACGCCTTGGAGAGCCCTGGTGTTAAGGCGTCGCCTTGAACAAGTTCAATAAAAATATCTTCAAGACGTTTGTCTCCATGGTGACGCAAGAGTGTCTCCATCGGTTCGTTTGCGACTATTTCCCCTTTATGTATAACGGCAACGTTGCGACAGAGTTGCTCTGCTTCCTCTAGGTAGTGCGTGGTAAGGATAATGGTAGTGCCCTCTGCGTTTAGTGTTCTCAAAAAATCCCACATACTACGGCGTAGCTCGACATCGACGCCGGCGGTTGGCTCGTCGAGTATCAAGAGCCGCGGGCGATGCACCAGGGCGCGCGCTATCATCAAGCGCCGCTTCATACCACCGGAGAGTTTTTGTGCCATCTCGGCGCGTTTTTCCCACAGCCCCAACTCTTGCAGTACCACCTCGGCGCGTTTGAGCGCTTCGGCGCGCGGCACGCCGTAGTAGCCCGCTTGATTAACCACGATGTCGAGCACTTTTTCGAATATGTTAAAATTAAATTCTTGTGGCACCACACCGATATATGATTTTGCCCGGCTAGAGTCTGTGTCCAGTGACGCGCCAAACACGCGCACATCGCCGCTTGTTTTGACTACCAACCCGGTCAGTATGCTGATTATAGTGGTCTTCCCTGCCCCATTTGGTCCAAGGAGTGCAAAAAAATCGCCCTCGACTATCGAGAGGTCGACACCTTTGAGCGCTTCCATGGTGCCCCCGTAGGTTTTGTGGAGGTTCTGTATCGAAACGGCGAGAGGCATCGCAGGGCAGTATATCATACCAACGAGACATCCTCCCTGTGTTGTATTACAGCGAGGGCAGATATGAGAGCGGATTGAGGTACGCGGTTGTGTTATTTACCACCGGTATAGATACGTTCTTGCAGTTGACGCTCTTGGTAAACTGCACTATTTCGCTTCCGGCGGTTGCGTAGACTCCAAAATGGAGATGCGGCCCGGTTGCATAACCCGTTGAACCGGAGTAGCCAATTACCTGGCCCCCGGCTACTCCTTGCCCTTTGCTTGCGGAGATAACGGACAGATGCGTGTAGAGGGTTGAGAGCCCATTGTCGTGTTGGATGAATATCCATTTACCGTAGGAGTAGCACCCTTTTTGCAAATCGGTATTACCGGTGCCCACAACCGTGCCACCGCGCGCTGCTTTGATTGGTGTGCCGGGGCTTGCCGCTAAGTCTATAGCGTTGTGACCCTTGCCGCCGTATATTTGCGGGTTTTGTGTAGCAAATTGAGTGTTACCAAAATATTGCGTGATACGGACAGAGTCGAGCGGCCAATGGAGGATACCGGGGCGGGCAGAGGGCAGGGTACTCGAGTTAAAGCTTTTGTTTTGCTGTGCGGCGTAGTTTGCGAGGTCTTGCTCAAATTTTGCTTCTTGCGCTTGTTTTTGCGCGATGAGTGCTTGATAGTTTGACTCTTTATTTTTTGTTTCTGCGAGCAGTTGGCTTTGAGCATCGCGGGCGACTGCAAGACTCTGCTTTTGTTGCGCGAGGTTTTGTTGCAGTGCCGCGAGGTCGTTGCGTTTTTGCTGTGCCGCGCTTTTGTTGGTTACCAATGTCTGTTTGAGAGAAGACAGTTGTCTTGTTTTGTCCTCCAACCCTATTCGCAGGGCCGAGAGTTTTTCTGCCTCGTCAAAAAATGATGATAAAGAATTGCCGGCGAGCAATAAAAATGCCAAGGGCTCCTGGTCGAGTACCTGCAACTGCTGGAGTGAGTCACCAACCGCCAATTGTACCCGACTCATCTCGGACGTGGTAGTTGAGATAGTACCCGAGAGTGTCGATATTTGCGAATCTTTTTGCTTGATCTGTGTCTGTGTCAACGTGACACTCTTGGTGATTTTTTGAATGTTGAGGTTAAGTGCGGCAACAGCACTTTGGAGGGTCTGTTTTTGTTTGCCAGTTTCGGTGAGTCGTGTTTGGAGTTGGAGAATCTCCATTTTGAGCTGGGCAATTTGTACGGTGCTCTCGTCTATGTGCGTTTGTAGTGGGTCGGGCTGGGTCGAAGTGGCCACTTGAGCATACGCAATAGGCGCAAAGATGAGGAGTAAAGAGAGTATAGCATTGAGCATCACTCTAGTTTAAAGCAATCCCCGCGCTTTCTCAATGCGTGCAAGCGTTTTTTCTTTACCCAACAAGCCCGCAAGCGTAAATGGGTCGGGAGAATTCTCCTTGCCCGAGAGTGCGACGCGCAGAGGCCACAGCACCGCTCCCCTACCCTGCGCTGTGGCATACGGAAACACAACCTCTTTTACCGGTGATTGAGTAAAGTTCCCGCTCTCTATTTTTTTCAGCATACCCACTAGTGCTGTCAGATGTGTTTTTGTAGTCTCCGCATCCAACGTGCTCTGTTGGAGCAGGAGATTTTTGTCGGGTGAGGCGGTGTCGAGAAAATCATATTCCGCAAGCAGACCTGTAGCTTCTGCAAGCGTCTGTGCGCGCTCTTTGATAAGCGGCACCAGCCGAGCATCAAACTCCTGTTTAGAAAATGTTTTTAATCGTATCTCGAATTCTGTATCCGAGAGTTTTTTTAGGTGCTCGTGGTTAAACCACAACAATTTTTCTTCGTTAAAAATGCCCGGGCTTTTTTGTACTCGTTCTAGAGAAAATTGCTCGATGAGTTCAGCTTTGGAAAGTATCTCCACATCGTGGGCAGGATGCCAGCCCAAAAAAGCATCAAAATTTAAAATACCCTCAGGTATAAATCCTAAGTCGCGATACTCTGTCAGTGCCTTTGCCCCCTTGCGTTTGGAAAGTTTACTTCGGTCACCGTCAAGAATGAGAGGCAAATGCGCATACAGCATGCTCGGGGCATCGAGCGCTTCTTGAATAAGAATCTGGCGGGGAGTATTGGAGATATGGTCATCACCTCGCACCACGTGTGTCACTCCTGCATCCCAGTCGTCCACAACATTAGTAAAGTGAAATACTGGCTCGGTAAAACTTTTTGCAATAACAAAATCCTTAAGCTCAGTTGTATCAACACTGATTGTCCCGTGTATCAAATCGTCAAAGCGTATCACTTTATTTGGATTTCTAAAACGGACGACCTCCGTTCTACCGCCGTTCTCGGTGTGCTCTTCTTTAGAAACATACGCACGGTTTTGCTCGACTAACGTGTGCAACAACTCTTCGTACCGTGCGGTATGGTCGCTTTGGCGGTATAGAGCATCGTACTCGAGCCCGAGCCATTGGAGTGACTCGATAATATTTTCCTCGTACTCTTTTTTTGAGCGCTCACGGTCCGTGTCCTCAATACGGAGTATAAATCTCCCGCCTTGATGTCGTGCAAATAAATACGCAAAAATACCCGCTCGGACTCCCCCTATATTAAGATTTCCCGTAGGGCTCGGTGCAAACCTGGTGACAACGCTAGGATTCATGGGAGAGGGCGATATCGAGTAGTGCCTCGGCCACGGCGCGCGCGGCGTCGACGCGTGCAAAGCCGCGCGCCGCGGTTGCCATCGCGCGTGCGATGTCGTGGTTGTCGAGGATACGGCTGACCTCCGATACAAGCAAACCTGGGGTAAGATTGTTTTGCTCTATGACGACCGCGGCACCCGAGCGTGCGTAGGCAAAAGCATTTTTGGTCTGGTGGTCTTCGGCTGCCCCGGGTAGTGGTATTACGATAGAGGGCAACCCCCAGGCGGCAATTTCGAAGATAGATGAACCTGCCCGTGCCACCACCAAACGTGCCACGCCGGCGCTCATCCTAGTTGCCAGCTCGTTGAGGTAGCCAAATGGTTTATATCGAACCGCATACGATGAGCTAGTGAGGGCTATTTTTGCGCGGCCTTCGACCTCTTTGATATGTGCCTCTCCAGTTTGATGGACAATTTGATATTTTTCTACCAGCTCGGGCAGTGCCGCGAGCACAACGTCATTTACCGCCATCGACCCTTGTGAGCCACAGGTAACGAGAATAATCGGAATGTCAGGATTTAGTTTTAAAAATTCATAGGCACCCTCGCGCGCGGGCAGGAGCACTGCCTTGCGTATCGGGTTGCCGGTAAACGCAACTTTATTTTTGGGGAAATAGTCTGCCGCTTCTGGGTATGAGAGTGCTACTTTTGTAGCAAATTTCCCCGCCCATCGGTTGACGCGCCCGGGCACCGCGTCGGACTCGTGTATTACAGTTGGGATGCGGAAGAGCCGTGCAGCCAAGAGCGTCGGGAAGCTCGCATAGCCGCCTTTAGCAAAAACCACGTCCGGGTAGAGAAAAAAGATATGCACAATGGCGCGCCCCACGCCCCATGCGGTTTTGAAGTAATCAAAAAAATTGAGTACCGAAAGATAACGACGCATCTTCCCCGCTGCGGTGGGGACAAACGTGATGTCGTTTGCGGCCAGCAGTTTGCGGTCCCAGGGTTCGGGAGCCGCGTAGTATAGATATGGCTCGAGCAACTTTTTTTCGCGGACGATGTCGTGTATTGCCTCGGCCACGGCAATAATCGGGTAAAAATGCCCGCCACTCCCCCCGCCGGTAAAAAGGATTTTCATAGTATTAGTTTAACTCGATTTCATGCGGCGGGAAACGCTCAAGATAAGACCGGCCTCGGCAAGGGCGACTGCCAGCGCGGTGCCGCCATGGGAGACAAAAATCAAGGGGACACCGACCAAGGGCACCAATCCTAGCGTCGAGGCCATATTAAAAAACGACTGCCCCACAATGAGTATCACCAGCCCGACAACCAACAGCCCGCCGAAGGGGTCTGCAGCGCGGGCGGCAATGCGAAACCCTAGCATTGCAAACCCCGCAAAGAGCAACACAAGCGCTGTGCTACCGACAAAACCAAACTCCTCCCCGGCGACCGCAAAAATCGAGTCACCTATTGGCTCGGGTAGATAGGAAAACTTTTCGATACTTTGACCAAACCCGCGCCCCGAGAGCCCACCCGAGCCCACCGCAATCAGTGATTGTTGGATTTGATACCCTGCTCCTTGCGGGTCGGCCGACTGATTAAAAAAGGTCTCAATACGCTGTGCAACGTGGGGGCGTTCGTACGCGGCAATCCCGATGGCAAGGACCCCCAATAGCCCCAAGAACACTATATGCAAAAAGCGGCCTCCTGCAGCAAAAAATATAGCGACAGAAGCCATCCCGATGACAATGACCCCTGCGGTATTGGGTTGGAGAATAAGGATAAGCGCGGCACTCCCTGCGACAGCCACCAAGGGCAGGATACCTCCTTTGACGGTGTGCACCGACTTAAAACGGGTAGCGTAGATTGCCGAGAGAAACAGTACTGTCGCGAGTTTGAGCAACTCTTCGGGTTGAAACGAGAACCCCCCGATACTGACCCACCGCGAAGCACCCTTGAGTGAGAGTCCTATATAGGGGACAAACGTGAGCAGTGACAGTAGTATCGCGCCTGCAAAAAAGTACGGCGTATATTTTTTCCAGATACGGTAGTCAACGCGAGAAAAAAAAACCAACGCAACACCGCCGCACACAAGCCCCAGCAAAAGCTGGCTCGATGCGACAGAGTTGAAAGTTGCACCAGTCCGGTGTGCCAACAGCCCCAACGCCGCAGAGGTAAAGATAAGCAGACCAAATACAACGAGCGCGCAGAGCAACAACAAAAACGGTGTGTCGACACTCTTCTTCACAAAAGTGCAAAGGTCATACCAATAATCGCGGCGAGGACACCGACCACCCAATAGCGCATAGTGACTTTATACGGCGGCCATCCAAGTGCTTCGAAGTGGTGATGGAGTGGCGCAATGAGTAATATTTTTTTGCCAAATATTTTTTTGCCCGCTACTTGTACCATAACCGACAAAACGGTTGCGACGAGTGGCAGGGCTATTATAGGTAGCACACTCACGCCGCGACCGTGCCCGAGCGTGTCGGTCAAAAAGGCTATACCGACGAGCGCCAGCGTGAGCCCCATCGTTCCGGTCTCGGAGAGATAAAAACGCGCGGGTGGAATGTTAAACCACAAAAATGCCAGGAGCCCGCCCGCTATCGCAGCCGAGAGTGCCGCGATGTCCATTTGATTTTGGAAGAGCGCAATCCCTGCGTAGGCGGCAAAAATAGTTGCAAATATACCGCCGGCTAGACCGTCTATCCCGTCGATGATGCCGCCGGCGTACAAAAAAAGTGAAACCAACAAAAAAAACGGAATAAACCACAAATCGAGCTGGAGCGGCTGGGAAAGAAATGGAAACGAGACAGAAGAAACGCCGAGCTTTTCGTAAAACCACCACGCACTTAAAAGAGAGATGAATGCGACGATACCAAGACGCAGGCGCAGTGGCAGGCCACGCTTACCCCGCACTTCGAACAGGTCGTCGACGAGGCCAACCATGGCACCTGCGGCGAGCGCCGCGAGCGGGACCCAGGTTTGATTACGGCTGATAAATGCAAGCGGCAAAAAAGGGTCGGGAAATATTTTTGCAAGGAGAGACAAGAGCGCCGCGGTCAGGAGTACACTACCCCACACCACCACACCGCCAAAGCGCGGCGTGCCGACCTCTCTCTTCTCGTGTAAGCGGTTAAACGTTGTGGCAGGGGTTCCATCCAGAGCAATCTTCCCCGCTTTTTGTTTCCACAATTTGCGCTTATACAAAAAATGCGTCAGAAACGGGGTAATCCCGACACCGACAAGAAAAGCGACGGTTGCGGGGATAAGTACGCGCATGGTGTCGATAGTGTTCATGGTGTTGTGCTGGTGGCGTCTGCACCTGCCTGCGCAGGCAAGCGCGCGGCTGTGATTAGTTTTTTGATGTCACTAAAGCGGCCTTCTTCGGTTGAGCCCAAGACAACTGCTACAAGCGGGCGACCAACTTCTGCATCAAACACTACCGCCAAGTTGCCTCCCGCTAAGTCAGTGTACCCTGTTTTTGCCCCGGCGAAACCCGGGATTGCAAACAGTGGCAGTGCTGTTGCATGCGAGGTAAGCAGGCGCCCGCTGGCGTGTATAGATACACTGGCTGCACTAGTATCTTCGAAAAACCCTGGGTGTCGTTTATAAAAAAGTGCGGTAAGGCGCGCAACGTCGTAGGCCGACCCGTAGCCACCGGAGATTGTTTGGTTGATGTCCAGACCCGTCGGGTTGAGGAAGTACGTTTGTGTAAACCCCAGGTTTACTGCGGCGAGATTCATGTCCGCAAGATAGTTGCTACCCAACGCCCGCGCTGCGGCAGCCATTGCATCATTGGAGGAGGCAACCAGACCAAACTTGAGCAAGTCGCCGAGAGATACCATGTCGCCGGCGCGGAGCCCCCAGTCGCCTTCGGGCCGTAGATCGTCCGGTGTGATTGAGACCAGCATGGCTGGCGATTTTTTTTCTAACACAACTTCGGCGACCATCAGTTTGGTGAGTGATGCGAGCGGCAGTTGCTGGTTAGAGTTTTTTGTAAACAATATTCGATTGTTTGAGGGGTCGTACACAATCGCTGCACGTGCCTCGAGGCTCGCGGGCTCAAGCGTGAGCGCTGCAGGAAACAGCACAACCGCGGCTGGTATAGTACGCGGATGGGTAGATAAAAATATCAATAACCCCACTCCACCAAGCACCAAAAGGGTAAGCCCAAAAAAAAGCCCTATATAGACATATCCAGGCGGGAAGGAAGGAAGCTTCATAGAGTATCTACCGATGTTTCGTTTTGTGCTGAACCTGCCTGCGCAGACAGGCGATATGCGGTCTCAAGTGTAGTGAGTTTTTTACGCACTTCTGCGTAGTCTGACAGGTCGCTCTGATGGGTTGCGCCAAGCTCCGCAAGCAGTTCTGTTGTTGGCTCGTAGAGCGTTGCTCTACTTTTAGAATTTGTACTTTTGCGTACTAGCCCGCGCATCAGCAGTGTACGGAGAGTTTGTGACGAGTTAACGCCGCGGATAAAATCAATTTCGCTCCGCGAAAGTGGGCCACGGTACACAATCGTAGCGAGCGCCTCAAGCCCTGCCCTGCCGATGTCTCGGGCATATTCTTCGGTGCGTACTTTTTCGATTACGGTCGCGGCTTCTGGCGCGGTGCGCAATTCCAACTCGACTCCGTCGTCAACGAGCGCAATGCCACCAGGTACCCGCGCCAAAAGTGCTCCCTCAATTTGTGCTACCCCGACCTCGAGCATACCTGCTAGCTCGCTACGCGACAGTGGCCTGCCGAGTACAAACAAGAGTGCCTCTATTTGTACCAAAAGTTGCTTGTCCTGAGTCATATCGAAGGGTGTATCATTCATACGATGGGGTCGAAACAGAGTCTTGCTCTAGCATGATATCGCCAAAGCCTTCGACCTGTTGTGCCTTGATTATACCTTGCTTAACCAACTCCAAAAGCGCCAAAAAACTGACAATGACGCCGTGTTTTGCTTCGGTGCTTGCAGTGCTACCGTGGCCGCTAAACTCTTTAAACGAAAGGCGGAAGGCCGAGGAAATGCGCGTGGCGAGTGTTTGTATCACCTCCTCGATTGAGATAATTTTTTTGACATTGACGTTTGGAAGCATGAGTAACTGCGGAAAGCCGTCGAGCAGTGTCTGCGCGCAAGCGCGCAGTGAGGAGAGTGTTATTGACGCATCAAACAAAAACAATGGCTCGGGCGGTGGCGTGTTGCCTCCCCAGAGAGTACTCGGTGCACTGCCAAGCCCGCGTGCCGCGTCTTTAATAATTTGATACAGCCCAAGCCGATACTCGAGCTCTTTGATGTCGCGGTGCTCGTCGGGCGAGAGTTCGAGTGTTGGCAAGAGTGAGCGCGATTTGATAAGTAGCAAAGTTGCCGCAAGCGATATAAACTCCGCCGTCTCCCCAACGGGCATTTCGTACATCGCATTAACCTGTGCGATATATTCGTCGCACACTTGCGCGAGCGAAATATCGTTGATTAAAAACTTCCGCTTCTCAATAAGCTCGAGCAACAAATCGAGCGGCCCTTCGAACACTTCTGTTTTAACGCTGATTGGCATAGTGTTCGATAAGTGCAAAAAGCAGACGCACCGGGGCGCCGGCGGCGCCTTTGGCGAGAAATTCGTTTGGGGCGGCGGTCATACGCGGCGCCATGTCGATATGCGCCCACGGGCAGTTGAGTTCTTTGGCAAATTGTAAAAGGAACATTCCGCCCGCAATAACCCCGCCGTCGCGGCTGTTGCCCTCGGTCGATATGTTGGGCACATCGCCAAAGGTGCCTTTTGTCATGCCTTCGTACTCCTCCCACAATGGGAAGGGCCAGAGATAGTCGCCACTTTCCTCGCCCAGTGCACGCAACTCGTCTTCGAACTTTTGTTCGTTTGACATCAATCCCGAGCACTGCACGCCAAGCGCTACAAGCGCCGCACCCGTGAGCGTCGCGACGTCAACCACACACGCGGGATTATAGCGCTTGGCGTAGGTTAGGGCATCGGCCAAAATCACACGACCCTCGGCATCGGTATTGAGCACCTCTATTGTTTTGCCCGAAAGCGACTTCAAGATGTCACCCGGGCGCACGGCGCCCTGCCCCGGCGCATTCTCGACCGCAGGTACGAGCGCCACAACATTTGTTTTGAGTTTGAGTTTTGCGGCGAGCGCCACGGCATGTATGACCGCCGCCCCGCCGGACATATCCATGTGCATCTCGTACATATGGTCGCCGCCTTTGATGTTGAGCCCGCCGGTGTCAAACGTAACCCCTTTGCCGATTAAAACTACTGGCTTATCCGCAGGTTTAACCTGCGTTCCGTAGGTTAAACCTGCGGATTTACCCCAATATTCAACCACAGTAAACTGCGGCTCCTCGGCAGAGCCCTTTGCCATGCCCAAAACGGCACCCATACCGAGCTTTTGCATCTCTTTGCGCCCCAACACCCGAACCCGTGCTTTGGTGCCCTGGACGGCCTTTTTAGCCGCTTGGGCGAGGATTTTGGGGGTCATATCCCCACCCGGCGTGTTACACAGCTCACGACAAGTATTCACTTCTTCTCCAATAATCTGACCTCGTTTCAATCCACTGACCGCGCCTGCCCTCCCGTAGCCTTGTGCGGAGGAGGGTTTTGCTTCCTTTGGTGTGCCCAGCACTGCTACAACTTCAACCTCTGTAAACCCGCCCTTCGGTTTTGTCTTGTATGCGGTGTGCTCATAGTCGGCCATCACAAACGCGGTCGCGGCGACTTTGCCAACCTCGTTGTCCGAAAAACTTTTCGGCGCGAAACTTTTAATATCCTTAAAATCAATCGCAATCGAAGGAATTTTGTTTTGCTTTGCAACCGCAACAACCTTCCGCATCAGCAAAATAAATTTCCGTTGAGTTAAAGGCGACGGTTTGAAAAGGCGACTCCTTAGCCCTGGAAGGTGTTGCCTTAAGTCTTCGCCTTGACCTGTTGCAACCCGCAGCTCCTTATCCGTATACCGCGAAACCGCCCCCTCAATAAACCTTATTTTAACCGACCGCTTCTCCGCCGTTGGGCTGAATTTCATTGCTCGATTATAGTCTTATTTGAAGGTCTTTTCGAGACTTGACAATATTCTATCTTTAATATAGTCTATATTTGGCAGCATTTGTGGGAGGTAGCTATGCGTGGAGTTCCCATGGCGAAAAGATCAGTCAAAAAGGCTATGGAAGTCATGTTAGAAGAAGCAGGACTTCCAAAAGAATTAGAATGTCTCGGGCGAATATTTGAGTTCACCTATCGGAGGGATCAAGGCGAAACTCGCCTTATCGGACGAATCGAAGGCCTTAGGGCTGATTCGGGCGATACCGGATGGCCGGGTGTGTTGTTCATCATCAGCAGTCAGCTCTCATCTGCAATCAAAAGAGATACTATTGGGTTTGTACCTTCACGCGGAGAGGAGCCAGGCAAATGGGGTTTTACCGAACCCTATAAGGGTCTCAATACTACATATGTCGAAGGGGTATTCGAACTTCTTTAAACCACCACAGCGGCAAAAAACCCGCTCCGGTGGGTTTTTTGTTTTTGTAAATTATTCTTTCTTTTTTTGCAACACCAGCCAAAAGTGTTTGCATCCGTACGTTTTGCCAAAAAACTCTGTTGTCTTTTCGATACGTTCCGACTTTACAACAGTAAAATCTTTATAGATTTCGTCGATTTCTTCTTGATCAAATACTTTTTCGAATTTGCCAGTTACCTGGTAAAAAGCATTCTTTTGCTCGGCGGGAAATTTTTTGAGCATCTCCTTGTGGAACTCATCGTCAGTGGAAAGGAGGTATGCTAACAAATATCCTCCGGGTTTAAGAACCCGCAGAAATTCTTGCACAGCAAAAGCTCGCCCTTCTGGAGACTCTATGTCTGTCGAGGCAAAGCAATCTATGGCGAAGTCAAAAAAGTTTGAGTCATACGGCCATGGCTCAGTCGCGTCGTGCACTACAAAGTGTGCGGGTACGTTTGCGGCAGAGGCTCGCCTCTGCGCCTCTGCTATTGCAGATTGGGAGAAGTCAAATCCGTACATATCAACTCCTTGTTGGGTAAGCCAAATAACACTTCTCCCCTTGCCGCAGCCCATCTCAACTCCACGCAGGTTCGAGATATTTTTCTCTTTAAGAAACTCCCAAAATTTAATCACACCTCTCGAAGCTTTTTCTGCATCCATTTGGAGTAGCACGGTTGGATGTTTATGTTCCTCTTCCCAAATCTCCTTCTGTTCCTCGTGGGTTATATTTTGCATAGTATTAAACTACTCTTTGCTAAATAGTATTCTTTTTGCTGTTTCTGCGCCACTACCAAGCGCGCCTTCGACTGTCGCTGTTTCTTTACCCGAGTATAACGCCTCGCCTGCGAAATAGAGTTTGTTATCGACATGTTTACGGAGTTCTGCAATAGCTTCGTCCGACCATGGAGTGTAATAACTGTACGCTCCAAGAGAATACGGATCGTTTGGCCAGTTGATGACTTTATACGTAATCAATTGGTTGCGGAGTTCATCTGTAGTAATTTTGAAAATGTTTGAGAGCGACTGCAGTGCGAGTTCGAGAATTTTTTCGTCGGAATAAGCCGCCATCTCTTTGGCTTTTGGCCCTGGCAACCAACCAGTGAGAATATTTCGCGGTTCCGGATATTGTGTCCACCAGGTAGGCACCACTTCGCTCGAGAGCATAAAGAACATCTTTTCAAAAATTGCTTCGCGTGTATCAGCCCACCACTTAACTTTAAAGTGCAACAGTATTTTGATGACACTACCGTAGCCCATTTTTTCTATAGCTGCGTGCTTCTCTGGTATGTCGGGAGTAAATTGGATTTCTTGTATAAGTGGCAAGGGTACTGTCACGACTGCTCTCTTTGCAGTGTAGACGCTATCGTCTTTGCAGGAGACATGTACACCATCTCCTGTAGTGTCGACGCCCGAAACTTCTTTATGGAGCAACACTTCAACGCCGCGTGCATCTATTTCTTGTTTGAGAAAGTGTAGCAGAGGCCCATACCCTTCTTGTATGTTTGTCTGTAGCCAGCTACCCTCGTTAAGCATCTCTTCGCGTAAGCCGAACGTACTCGCACGTTCTATATCGGCAGCATCATACCCTTCGGTCCAGCGGCAGACAAAGTCCCACAGGGCTTCGTGCTGTTCGACCGGGAAATATCTGCGTAAAAATTCTGCGACAGGAAGGTCTTCTGTAAGTGCTTTTAACTTCTCTTCCAGCAATGGGTCGTGCGCCGAAATCCGTTCGATCTTCGTGGGCTCGCCATCGCGCACGTTCCACCACTCGGTCGGATTGGTTAGAGTCAAACCGCATTCTTTGGCGAGTGCTTTGGTTACGGGGGCATCTCCGTGGATAAATTCCGCGCCGCCTTGGGCGGGGTAGCCAAACTCCTCTTCCGACAACGGATAAATTCTTCCACCTATCCTATCCCGCGCCTCAAGGATAACCACTTTCTTCCCCGCCCTCGCCAATTCTCTTGCCGCCATCAACCCCGCCGTCCCAGCCCCCACTATCAAAATATCCGCATTCATTCCCCAAATTGTAGCCCGAGAACCAAGAGTTTTCCAGCTCATCTTTACAATGCTAAAATAAGCATCAATGTCTATATCGCCCGAGGAACATTTAAAAGTTTTGCAGGCCAGTATGAGGCCTATCTACGATGGGATAAAAATAGTTTTCTGCCCAATTCTCAACGAGAACATAACGTTTAACGCAAGGGGTTATTATCACCTACAGCATGACATACATGGTAATGGTAGAGACCCCAAGACTCGCATACACAAGTTGTCTCTCATTCCATTAACAGTGCCAGTTATAAAAATCGCCACCTCGGTTGATGAAGAAAGAGAGGAGTGGGTGCAGTTGGAAAGAAAAAAGGGAGCTAAAAAGGTGCGTGTGCGATATATCGCCTTAGTGGCTGATGTAGGTAAGAAAAGCAATGTGCGAGTACGGGTAGTTCTTATACGACCCGAAGGTTCTCAAAAGACAATATTTTGGAGCGCCATGCGACTGAAGATAACCAAAAAAGCCCCCTAAGGGGCTCCTTTGGTTGTGTCTGCTGTTCGGCTTAGAGATCTCTTGTCCGAACAAGGCTTGCGCCCACAGACACACCTACAACATACACTATATTAAGTTATTGTCAAGATTTAGTGAATGCTACAAGTGTACCAACGGACTTACTACAGTATATACCAGATACTACGCACGGCAAGCATAAACTTGCCCAGTGTGGATAGTGTGAATAAAATAACTTCTTCCGTTGTAGCTTTAAAATAGAGGGTTTTCAACTGGTCTATTTTTCAGTCTTTGTATGATATTTATCAAATACATCAAGCATCGGTGAACCAATTAAAATAAATCTTAGACACAACGAAAACAACACTATTAACCCATAAAGAAATAGGATGCTCAATATCCAGAACAGTAGAAAACTCCACCAACTTGGTAGAATAAAGAGTAAATAATTGGAATTATTTTCCAAAACCAGCGTAGATGTAGCTCCGATTGCCTTGCTTGGATATATATCAACCGAACGTGAAATCGGCAGTTGTAAATTAGTAAGTTTTGTAGCATTTATCTCACCGTAAATTCTTCTTAGTTCACCATTTTTGATTCCTCCAGTGTATAAACCATTGATATCAAAATTTAGTGCCGTTGCTATCCGGTTTCCAGCCACATCTCTTACATAAATATTATTTATTGTGTACAAATCAAAATTTAAAAAATATAAGGGCATTTTAAAAGTTTGCGAAAATTGGCTTATAAAATCATCAAAATTAAAATCTGACTGTTTATCTAGGGCATGAGCACTTAGATTTCCGGTAGGAGAAATTAAATTTTTACTTATCGAAACTAAACAAATAAATAGGAATAAAAGAATGGTCAACAAAAATGGCAATCCTAAAATAAAAAGAGCTCTTTTCTTCGGTGTAGATAATTTTCTTTCTAAATAAAATTGTTCCATGCACCGTTCTTATTTATCCACCCTCAAGAGAGTATCAATGCGGTTGAGGTCGCGGGGGAATAAAGTGGCTTCGCGGATGTTGGGGAGCTCGAGCATGCGGGCGGTGAGGCGTTCGAGGCCGGTGGAGCAGCCGCCGTGCGGCGGCATCCCCACTTTGAATGCTTGCAGGTAAAAGGCAAATTTTGCCGGGTCGAGGCCTTTTTGTTTGATGCGCTCCACGAGCGCGTCGTAGTTATGCACGCGCTGGCCGCCGCTGTTGATCTCGAGCCCGCGGAACAACAGGTCAAAGTAACGTGTGTGTCCCAAGTCGTCTGGGTCTTCAAACGTATAAAACGGCCGTTTCGATATTGGGAAGTGCGTTACAAACACAAAGTCGCTGCCATGCTCGCGGAGTGCCCATTCGTGCAGATGCCGCTCGTGCTCGGGCTCGAGGTCGGGCTCGTGCGCGACACCTAGCAGGTCTTGCGCCTCTTTGAGTTTGAGCGTTGGGAACTTTCCTTTTGGGAGTTTTGGCAGGTCAAGGTTAAAGCGTTTAAAAATATCCGCATGCTTCTCCCCCACATCGGCGCATATATCGCGCATGGTGTGCTCCAAGGCGTCCATAATGTCGCGATGGTCTTGGATAAAGCCCATCTCAAAGTCCATCTGCACCAACTCGCTCAAGTGCCTGGTGGTGGCGTGCTTCTCGCCGCGGAAGATTTTGGCGGTCGTAAAGACGCGCTCAAACGCGCCGACCATAATTTGTTTATACAGTTGTGGCGAGGTCGCCAAAAACGCCTGTTGGTCGTAGTAATAGTCAACCTTAAATGCGGCGGCACCACCCTCGGCATCGCCACCCACCAATGCCGGCGCTTGGAACTCGACAAACTCGCGCCTCCGTAGAGAAGCGCGGAACGCCTCGATAATAGTTGCTTGTATGACAAACACATCGCGTGCCTTTTGGCTACGCACGGTGTAAGGCAAATGGTCGAGGTAGGTGTCGAGGTTGAGCTCGCTCCCCAGCTCAAACGGCACCTCGGCTTCTGCAAGTATCTCGACGTGGAAACCGTCGAGCTCAATATTACCGTTCAGTTCCTCTTTCCGCATGTTTTCTGGGCGCTCTTTTACTATCCCTCTGACTGTGACAACCCATTCGGGCCGCGTGGTTTTTGCGTTGGCACCGGCGGTAGTGTTGGCCGATGGAAAAATAACTTGTATTTTGCCAGACCTATCTCGGATATCGAGGAAGACAAGTTTGCCGTGGTCGCGGCGAACATCAACCCAGCCGGAGATGGTGACTTCCTTACCGATATACTTCTCCAATTCTTTAATAAGTGTCCGTTCCATATAAAATTACAACGTCACACCAACTTTTTTGCGGACACCGGCCATTTTTACCGAGGCGATTGCTTTGGCTTTTTCGCCACCTTCACGTAACACGCGCTTAACCTCGTCTTCAGTAATAGATGTCCGCCGCTCACGCATTGGTGCGACAAACGTTTCTATATCTTCTATAAGAGCTTCTTTAAGTGCTTTGTACTTGCCTTTGTTTGCCTCGTACAGCTCGGTGAGCTCGGCCTCGGTTTTAAAGAGCTTGTGTATTGCATACACATGCTTGGGTTTATCCCCGCTCGAGTCAGTCACAATACTCATCACCGCTTTTGTAATTTCGTCCTTCGTACCAAACAGCGGTATCGTGTTGCCGTAGCTCTTGCTCATTTTTTGTCCGTCTACGCCGGGCACCACGCCAAGTGTGTCCAAGATGGATTCTTTCGGCTCTTTAAACGTTTGCCCGTATGTGGTGTTAAATTTTGCCGCCGCCTCGCGCGCATACTCGACATGCTGGCGCTGGTCCTCGCCTACCGGCACTATTGCAGTGTCGTAAAGTAAAATGTCCGCCGCCATCAACATCGGGTAAGTAAGCAAGCCGGCATTAGGTTCCAACCCCTTTGCCACCTTGTCTTTGTACGCATGCCCCTGCATCAAAAATGGCACGGTTACCAAGCAGTCCAAAATCCACGCAAGCTCGGTGTGCTCGGGGATATCGGACTGTTTGTAGAGCGTGAGCCCCGAGGGGTCGACCCCGACCGCGATGTAGTCTTTTACGGCACTGACGATGTTTGCGCGTAGCGCCATAGGGTCGCGCAGGCTGGTGAGCGCATGGTAGTCGGGAATAAAAAGGAAACTATCGTAGTTTTTGTACTCGTCGACAAAGGGTTTGAGCGCGCCAAAATAGTTGCCAATATGCAACTGCCCCGAAGGTTGGAGCCCGGTTAAACGGCGTAGTTTTATCCTGAGCTCCGTCGAAGGATTCTCTGCCATGCGCTTAGTATAATAGACATTTCAGCAAATTAGAAGCCGTTGTACAGGTTGACGCAGTATGAAGATAGCCTGTACTCTTATTAGCAGAAGGTCTGTTTATACAGCACAGGGGGGTCAAACTGTGGTAACCCAGCCAGTACAACTCAAGCTTCCGTTGAAGCTCGAGTGTTGCAACCCGGACTGCAAGCAAATACCCTACCACGAACAACCATTTTGTTCCGACGCATGTTACTGGGAAGTAGAGCACAAATCTGGGGCTCCAATTGGTTCCAGAGTATCTCGTATAAAATTTCGCACCACCAACCAATCTTATGAGAGGATGAAATAGTCCTCTTTTTTCTTTGTCTAAATCCCTTCTTCTTTGAGTTTTTCGACCAAGGTGCGGGCGGTGCGGGAGAGTTTGTTGGGTAAGGTGATTTTTATGTTGACCAGCAAGTCGCCGCGTTTGTTGCGGGCGCTCGGCACACCGCGGCCGCGCACGCGCAAGAGCTCGCCGTGGGTGATGCCTGCGGGGATGGAAATTGTTTCCTCACCGTCGAGTGTTGCTATTTTATACTCTGCGCCCAAGAGTGCGTCGGAGAGTTTGACCGACAGGTCGGTTAGGAGAGTAACCCCGTCTTTTTTAAACCGCGGGTCGCGCTGTACATGCACTTTGATGTAGAGGTCACCTGGGTTGCCACCCTGCACCGCCTCGCCGCCGCCCGTGAGGCGTATCATCTCACCGCCCTCAATGCTTGCTGGCACGGCAATCTCGATTTCCTCCTGTTTGCGGTAGACACCCTCGCCACGGCAGGTGCGGCACTGCTCTTTAGGGATTTTGCCGCTCGCGTGACAGTGTCGGCATGGGCTCTGCATAGTGATTGCGCCAAATATAGAGTTGTTGGTCTCGTGGATTTTGCCGGTGCCGTTGCAGTGTTTGCAGGTCTCGAGTTCTGTCCCGGGTGCTGCACCCGAGCCGTGGCAGGTCTCGCACTGCGCGATTTTTGCAAGCAGGACGCGACGTTTGGTGCCAAAAATAGATTCTTTAAAAGAAATTTCTAAATCAATCGAGACATCGCGCCCGCGCTTTTGACCACGCGTGCCTTGCCCGCCGAAGAAGTCGCTAAACACGTCGCTAAAATCAAACCCCATACCGCCGAATTGTTCTTGAAACTGCGAAAAGTCGAAGCTACCACCTTGCCCGCCAAAGCCCGCCCCACCACCGCCAGGACCCCCTTCGAACACGCGGCCGTACGAGTCGAACTCCGCGCGCTTTTTGTCGTCGGAGAGGACAGAGTATGCCTCGGACGCTTCTTTAAATTTGTCGACGTCACCTTCCTTCTTGTCGGGGTGGAACTTGTGGGCGAGTTTATGGAACGCTTTTTTTATATCGTCTTTCGAAGCGCTTTTTTGCACCCCCAAAATTTCGTAGTAGTCGCGTTTAGTTGCCATAATTATTTATAGTCTACCAAGATAATTTCTATCTTGCAAACTTCCTATTTCCCGACG
>JAUSIO010000041.1 GCA_030647845.1 bacterium | reverse complement strand
GGTCGTAACTCGAGAGAGGCGTTTCCACATACCGCATTTTTTGGCGCTCGGGCGTCCCGAGAGCTCGTGTTTAATCGGGGCGCTATTCGCTCTTGGATGGAGCCCCTGCATCGGCCCCATACTCGGCACTATTCTTTTATTTGCTTCGACTGGAAGCTCCGCACTGCAAGGCGCTGTACTACTCGGCATATTTTCGCTCGGCCTCGGGCTGCCGTTTATTTTGACTGCACTTCTACTCGAGCGCGCGAGTGCATTCTTTGCACGGTGGTCGAACGTAACACACACACTCACTATTGTTGGCGGTATTGTTCTCGTTGTGCTCGGAGTGCTCATGCTTCTCGGACAGATGGGGCTCCTTGTCACTTGGGGGTTCGGCCTTCTCGACCGGCCGTATTCCGCGTTGCTTCAATATATGTAATGCAGTAGTATGGGAGTATGATACGATTTTTTATCCATGCAGCCATTGTGATCGCGGCAATAGTATTTCTCTCTCCCTATCTGCCCTTTGTCCGAGATGCTATTTGTCGATGAGATTACCATAGACGCCCGTGCCGGCCATGGCGGCGACGGCGTTGTGCGTTGGTTGCACGAAAAGGGCAAAGAATTTTCTGGCCCTGCGGGTGGCAACGGTGGCAACGGCGGCGATGTGTATATCCACGCCGTCCGTGACCTCAACTTGCTCTCTCGTTATCGAGGCGAGAAAAACTTCGAGGCACAGCGGGGCCTCGATGGAGGGAACAGGAACAAGGAAGGCCACGGAGGTGCCAACATTATCATCGACCTTCCAGTCGGCTCCATGGTACGCAATACCAACACAGGGGAAGTGTTTGAGCTGACCCGAGACAACGAAAAGAAGTTAATTCTTAAGGGTGGTCGTGGTGGCGCAGGAAACGCAGTTTTTAAATCATCCGTTAATCGCAGTCCGAAAGAAAGTACGCAAGGCGCTCGGGGCGAGGAAGCAACGCTACACATAGAGCTTCGCCTTATTGCCGACGCTGGCATTGTGGGGTTGCCAAACGCCGGCAAGTCGTCGCTTCTCAATGCGCTCACCGGTGCTCGCGCCACAGTTGGTTCCTACGCATTTACTACGCTCGACCCTAACCTCGGGGTTTTGTACGGCACCGTACTTGCCGATATACCAGGTCTGATAGAAGGAGCCTCGGCGGGGAAAGGCCTCGGTTTTAAATTTCTGCGGCATATCTCGCGCACCCGCCTCCTTCTACACTGTGTCTCTTTGGAGTCAGAGTCGCCGCTTGCCGACTATCGCACCGTCCGTAGGGAAATAGTAGAGTTTGAAAAGGGGATACTTGCAAAAAAACACGAGATTCTTGTTTTGACCAAATCGGATACCCGAGATACAAAGCAAATAAAGGAGATTGTAAAAGTCTTCAAAAAAGAGGGGTTAGAGGCAAGCGTGGTCTCCATTCTCGATGATAACTCAATAAAAACTCTCCGTGATAGGGTTTTTGCCGCATTGGGTTAATATAATGTAGATGGAAAACTATCGCCCCACTATCGGTCTCGAAATTCATGCCGAGCTGCATACCCTCACCAAGATGTTTTGCGCATGTTTGAACGACCCAGACGAGCGTGCCAAAAACACCAATATCTGTCCGGTGTGTATGGCACATCCCGGTTCCTTGCCGGCTGTCAACCGCGAGGCCGTAAAAAAAGTGTTGTTGGTTGGCACGGCCTTGGGCGCGACACTCGCCGACTTTTCTGAGTTTGACCGCAAAAATTATTTTTATCCTGATATTCCAAAGGGCTACCAAATAAGCCAGTATGCCCACCCACTCGTGCAAGGCGGCACACTGGGCGGTGTCGCGATAACGCGCGTGCATCTCGAGGAAGATACGGCACGCTCACAACACCTCGCAGAGACGAGTCTTGTTGATTTTAACCGCGCTGGAGTGCCGCTAATGGAGTTAGTAACCGAGCCGGTTATACATAGTGCCCAAGTTGCAAGTGCGTTTGCGCGAGAACTGCAGTTGTTGTTGCGCGCACTAGGGGTAGGGGAGGCGCATATGGACAAGGGCGAGATGCGGGTTGAAGCAAACATTTCTGTCGCGCCGAGCTCGGCCCAAGGTCTGAAAGGCGACTCCTTAGCTTTGGAAGGTGTCGCCTTGGAAACACTCGGCACCAAAGTAGAAGTAAAGAACCTCAATTCTTTTCGCTCCGTTGAGCGTGCCATTACCCACGAGATAGAGCGCCAAACTGCCCTCATCGAGAGCGGCGGGGAAGTGGCGCAAGAGACCCGCGGGTGGGACGAGGTACAGCAAGCAACTTTTTCGCAACGCAAAAAAGAATCTTCCCATGACTATCGCTACTTCCCCGACCCAGACCTGCCAAAGCTTATGCTCTCGGAGATTCCAGAATTCTCCAGTGAGGTATTAAAAAAAGAACTGCCAGAGTTGCCGTGGGAAAGGAGAGAACGATATCTAACATTGGGTCTCAAGCCTGACGACGTTGAGATGTTTTTGTCTGACAAACGGTATGGGAAATTATTTGAAGAAACGTTGCAATTGCAATCCGATGCCTCAAATTTGATAGCTAATTTCATTGGTTCTGATATTGCCGGCCTTGTTTCGAAATATGGAGATGCTGGGCTCGCAAACATTACACCAGAGGGGCTTACTGCGGTGGTAGCTCTTTTTGCGGATAAGAGTATCTCTTCTCGCGGTGCAAAAGATGCGATTGCTGAAGTATTTATGAACGGAGGCGATTTTGCTGAAGTGTCAAAAAAATATTTACAACAAAGCGACACCGGCGCACTCGAAATAATCGCGCAGAAAGTCGTTGATGCCAATCCAAGTGTTGTTGCCGAGTATAAAGCGGGCAAAGGGGCGTCTCTCCAGTTCTTAGTGGGGCAGGGAATGAAAGAAAGTAATGGCTCGGCAAATCCACAAGCACTTCTCAAAGCTATACAAAAAATTCTCGTCTAGTGGTTCGACAAGCTCACCATAAAGTATATACTGGGCGCATGGATGAACTAGAAATCTCGGGCAAACGATATCTGTCGTCTCGGCGTGCCGCAAAGCAGTACCACTATCACTCGGACTATATCGGCCAGCTTATACGAAGTGGCAAGGTGGTGGGCACCAAAGTTGGTCGTGCATGGTATGTAGATGCAGAATCTCTAGAAACATATTTGAGCAAAGAAAATACTCAACCATCCACACAGGAGTTTAGTAATGCACTAGTGCTTCCCGAAGGAGTTACGCCGAGCAACGTTTTGGAAAGCTCCGGCCTTGAGAGTTCCGAGCAACAAAGTGAGAGGTCAAACTTTGAACCAGAAGTCGAAAGTATCGCTACAGAAAAAAAAGATGCAAAGATACAGTCCCAACCCGACACTACATATACCATTCCTATACAAAAGGTACGTCTCACGTATGTGCCAGATGAGGAACCTCTTTTTCCAGCTATGCAAAGTAATATAAGTCCAGACAAATATACACCAGAGCCGCACAATTCCTTAACACAAGCTCTCCCAGCGTCCCGTGGTGCTTCTCAAAAAAGAGGCAACAACAAGTCTAAGGTCTTTTTTGTATCAGCACTCGTGGTCACCGCCACTTCGTTACTTGCAGTGTTGGGTTCGAATTTTGTTGCAACTACCGTTACCGTGCAGGAAGGAAAGCCAGCAAGTGTTGTTTACTCTTTGCAATACAGCACTCTGTTTCATTTTATAGACTTGTCAAGTAAGTTAAAATAATCTTTTCTAAATTCTGTAGACGTTACCTCCAAAAGGCGTAAGAGACAAAGACCATATCCGTGGGAATTTTAGGAGAAAATCCCTAAAATTCGTTGTTTTTATATATCGGTTAAACGAGATTTGTTTAATTATAAGCGAAATATCTTTGTTTAATAACGTATCTTGCATAAACGATATTCTATAGTTTTTGTTGTAAGTTTCTTTATACTTTTTTATCATATTTCTGTTTATTTTTTGTTACAAAATATTTCCACCACCCATTTTGAGCCAATTTTAAAAGCTTTTTCTTTGGAATAAAATTAATTCTAATCTTCTATCCACAGGTCTTTATCTTTTTCTAAATAATATAGAAGCTTTTTCTCGTATAATTACTATAGTTTTAACCCGAACTCACTTTGCAAACAAAAGACTTTTCGGAGCATTATGACACCGTCAAAAAAAATACTTTCTCCAACTGGCACGGCAATGCTTTCGGCCCGAAAAGCAGCCAAGCGTCTTTTGTGTGCTCCGGACTATATCAGTAAGCTCTGCCGCGAAGGAAAGCTCGAAGGAGTGCGCGAGGGAAATGCTTGGTTTGTAGACGAAGAGTCAATTGCCCGGTTTGAACAAACAAGGTCGGCGGCACGCGTTACTCGTGCACAAGAACTTTCTGAACAACGAAGGTTCGAAAATAAGACATACCAAAAACTCAACCACAAACGTTTTGGGAGCAGTTTTTTTGGAAACGGAATTGTGGCGGCGTGCATGGCTGGGTTGCTTTTTAGCGCAGTGGCATTAGCTGGGAGTGTTGCTCTCTCTGGTCGGGGGGTGATGTTGCACGGTGGCACTGGGAACCTCTCTGCCTCTCTAGCACAACTACAGTCTCCCTTTTTTGGAACGTATCCAACTTCGGTGTCGCTACCGTCTGTCCCAAGTAGCACTCTCGCGTCAAACCTTTTCTCAAAATTGTTTGCATTTTTCTCCCCTAGTCCATCGCCTGGTTCGACTACGCTCACCACAGGAAACTCGGGACCTATGGCAATCAATCCCTCGCCGGATTCGACAGGCTCACCGCAAGTACGCTCGGGACCTGCGGTGAGTACACCTCCGGCACATACGGCACCTGCGGCGGCACCTCCGACCGTCATACAAAAAAATACCTACCCTGTCATAGAGCGCACCATCGAACATACAAACACAGTCAGCGGCATTACCGAGGATTTGCTCGCCGCCAAGTTAAGCGAACTCAAAAACGCTCTGCAATCGCAAATCTCGCAGTTGCAAAACCCCGGTGACCGCAGCCCCTTTAACAACTTTGACATCGCACAGCGTGTCAGCGCCCCGGTGACGCTCACCGATGCTACTATCCCCAACGACATCACGGCAAGCAACTATCTCCCGCTTGCCGGCGGGACACTCACCGGTGAGTTGGTGAGTACCGCTGTGGCGACCTCAACCTTTTCAAACGGTATCAACCTCCTTGCTGGATGCTTCTCTATAAACGGTGTCTGTGTGACCGGCAGCGGGGGGGGGAGTGGCACGCCCGGTGGCGCCGACACGCAAGTACAATTTAACGACGGGGGCAGCTTTAACGGGAGTGCGGCGTTTACGTTTAATAAAACGACCAACCAATTGACTACGACAAACCTTGTTGCCACCAACAGCACCACCACTAACGCCACCTCGACCAGCTTTTTTGCAACGTTCGCGCGATTTACAAATGCCTCCTCTACCCAAATCTCTGCCTCTCAAGGATTCTTTAACTCGGTCTTTGCAACCTCCACCAGCGCAACCTCTACCTTTGCCGCGGCAATCACCGTGGGTGCCGGACAAGGCACCTCCACATTCGCCGGAGGACTCTCGGTCGATAGTATTTTGAATATCAAATCAACGACCGCCTCCTCGACTTTTGCAAATGGCATCAATCTCACTACCGGTTGTATCTCCTACAACGGCACATGTCTCTCGTCGTCCAGCGGCACTGTTACTAACGTCTCAACTGATTCGACACTTACGGGTGGCCCTATTACCACAACCGGCACGCTGGGCTTGAATCTCGGCAACTCAAACTGGTGGACTGCACTGCAGAACATAACCCTCGCTTCTACTTCGCAGTTGACTGCGACTTCTTCCGTCTATCTCGCAACGCTTGGCGGGAGTGTTGGGGTTGGCACTACCTCACCATTCACCACACTCTCGGTAGCAGGAAGTGGATTCTTTACTGGTACTCTCACAAGCTCTATCTTGTCTGCCACCACCTCTGCCTCGCTTGCATCAACCACGCTCTCGGGCAATTCGCTTTTTGGGAGTGCAACAACGACCAACTTTGCCATTTCTGGTATCTCCTCGGGCAACCTTATCAAAACCACCACGGGGGGAGCCCTCATTGCTGCCACCTTGGGTACTGATTACTTCAACTTTGCCTTCCCCTTCACTCAAACAACAAACTTTGGAGCACAAAATGTTTCTGCCACGACCACTGCGCTCTGGCTCCGCGGTA
>JAUSIO010000026.1 GCA_030647845.1 bacterium | reverse complement strand
ATCAACAATTCGTACAAACGATAGGTTCATGGCATCCGCGAAAGTATGCAATATTGCGAGAGAGGATGATGATATAGTCCATGCCTTATGGCGACATAGGGGTACGCATGAACAAGGCACGGGTAGCGGAAGCTGTTCGTGGAATAATTCAATTGAAAAGCCCCGACTCCTTCTCACGAAGGACGAGGGTGAATCGGCGATTATTTGTCTCTTGGAATTCGGGAGATAAATAGAGTGATAGTGCTAACTCTAAATTGCACTCGCTTTTCCCCTCGATATGCGTTACGAGGGAGATGGCTCTGCTTGAGTGACTCACACTCGCAGAGTAACAACGGAACAAGAGAAAAGTGTCTTTAAAAATGTGACCAAACAAAAACGCCCAACGAAAGAAGGGCGGCTTTTGCGTTTTCAATTTTTATATTGTATATTTGTTGCAGTCGTTCAACGGAGGTTTCGGATGTATATCTGGCAAGAGCCAAGGCCGGAAGAGAAAAGACACTTTCTCGAGACCATCGTGGATGGGGTAGAGATGCTGGTTTTTCTGTCCCTATCCACCCTGGCGTTCTTCCTTCTTCTTGGCAGGGGGGCCTTTCGGGATTTTCGTGACTCGGTTCCCGATGGATGTTCTCCACCTTGCCCAAAAAAGAAACATCGGTGGAAACATCGCGGAAAAGGGTGGGGAATTTCCCCAACGTTGCGCAAATAATGCCGACCACGGTCGGTGTTTTTTCTTGCACAACAAACCTACTTTCTTAATGTGTACGTCAAGTTGTAATCGCTTGCGCCGAAGAATTTTTTGGCGAACTCTGCCGCCTTGAATGGGTTAAAGTATTTGCAGGAGAAGATGTCAATATAGCCCGCGTTGCTGATTTTGTCGTCAAAGTGTGCCGTGATAGATGATGTCTCGATAAATTGGAACATCGAATATCCCAAAAGTTCTCCCTCGCCAAACTGGTCGATATGGCACTCGCCGTGGCGCACCATGCCTATGCGTTCGCAGAGCTCGACAACAAACTGCCGGATTTTTTCTGGGTTGGTAATCACCTCACGGTTGCAGTTGTGGAGGTCGAGCGAGGCAAGTAACCCCCACGCTTGCTGTTCTTGATACTCGCGGCGTAAACCCTGGTCGTCTTGTGCTATAGCGTCAAGCACACTGCTAGAAAATATATCGCGGAGTCCTAATTGTTGTTCCATTTCTGATGTGCATAGATTACGTTGGTCTTCGATCCTGAGGGTCTAAGACCCGAACGGGCTGACAAAATCGAGGGAAATCCTCTTTTTAAAGACAGTGTCAAATATACAGCCCACAGGCGAGAGTGCAAGGGGCTTTGGCTGGAAGTGTGTACAACTTTCTGCTACTATCGGGAGCGTACGCGGGCATAGAAACTCAGCCCCGACGAGCAGTGCTGTCGGGGAGCCGACCGAAGCGTCGGCTTTGGTAGAGCATTAAAAATTTGCGGGCATAGCTCAGTTGGTAGAGCATTCGACTGATACTCGAAAGGTCCTAGGTTCGACCCCTAGTGCCCGCACAAGACACAAATGTCCCGCCTGCGCGGGACTTTGTGCTTGTGCGGGAGGCACAGCGATGTTTTGCAGTTGCAAAACCGCGAGACGGGGTCGCAAGCGACTTTGCTGACGAGCAAAGTCGACTTGTGTACGCACTATAGCAAGTGTGTTGCAATTTTCTATTTAGCAATGTAGGATGTCCGAGGAATTTTGTAACTGGGCAGGAAAGGAGGTTTACCATGGGCGACCGAAAAGGTCGTAAGGTTAGACAGCAGCTTAGAATGAATGCAGCGGAAGCAAAGCGAGCTCTTCGTCCGTCTCGGTCATTAGAGCAGTCGTACAGGCGGGAAGAGCCGCGCACCGTCGCTCCAGTCCCAACCCCGAAGCCGATAGTACCTCGTCAAGCGCCACCAGCTTCGGTTGTCGTCGAAGAGGGTTGGGACCCCGCGATAGTCAAGTTCTATAAACCTCAGGAGGGTTATGGCTTCGTTAGACTTGTCTCCGGCAGAGAACATCGTTTTGCCAGAGGGGTCGCCGAGCGCTGCGGTTTTTCGTCGTTTGACTACCTGCAAAAAGTTCTTGTCCGTCTGGAGAAACCTCGACCTGGATGGACAAAACCTCCTCAGGTGATCCAAATCAAGCTGGCATAATGTCGGCTTTTTTCTTTTCTACTTTTCGCGTAGGATAACAAAGCAAGATTGCCGTGGTGGCGGAACTGGTATACGCGTACGCCTCAGAAGCGTATCCCGCAAGGGTTGGGAGTTCGAGTCTCCCCCACGGCACAAAACGTTATCGCTCAAACTGGTTTGCCTCTTCGTTATACAAATCGTAGTCGGCAGTGAGCTCCTCGCCCGCGGTAATGTCGCGCGCGGCGACAAAGTCCTCGCCCTCGTTTAATACTTCGAGGTTTGGGGTTTTTGAGTGGTTGAGAAAATATGATTTATCAATTGCATCAATTCCATAGTCGGGGACATAGTACTTGCCCTTCTGCAGTGCACAAAAATCGCGAACTATTTCTTTGACTGACTCGTCGCATGGATACGACGCGAGTTCCTCCTGCGAAATTTCGAGTAAGTCGCCGTGTGGGTCGCAGTTTTTGAACGGGTCGGCACCACGGGGGATATCGCGTACAGCAACTACACCAACCCCGTGGTGTGTGCATCCGAGCCGACAGTATACGTCTTTGAGCGATTCCAAGAATTGTTTTTTGTTCATACGGTTAGTTAAAAAATTCTTTATCCTCTTTCCACGCGTCCATTTGTTCGATAATTCTTTTCTCGTCCGTGCGTCCGCGTTCGCGTAGCAGTTTTATGTCGCTTTTCCACCCACTTCCGTCCCACCACTCCAACGGCCCGAAGTTTGTTTTGTAGAGTGCTTTCTGCCCGTAGACGGTTCCCAAATAATAGTACTCGAGACCTGCCTCTTTTGCATCGCGTACGCAATCGAGTATCAGCCACATCCCGAGCGATTGCTGTACTAGCGCGAGGTTGTAGAAAGAATACCAATAATGTCCGGCACCTCCGTCACGCATCTCGAACACATACGCCACCGGCTTTCCGTTGTCTTTGTAAACGATAACGTGGGAGATAAACGAGTTGTGCAAAATAAATTCCAGGCGCTCGCGCGACATAGCGTTTGCACCGTGTCGAGTACTAAAGTATTCGAGACAAAAAACATAAAATTCCTCGCTTGCATCGAATGTTTGGAGTGGTACTCGCTCCTTGGTAAAGTGCTCATCAAACTTTTTTGCGATACGCCGGTTTTCGCTTGTGACACGCATCTCTCGCAGGCGTACTCGCGCGCTACGCGCCATGTATAGTGTGTCGGGGACTCCACGCGAGCCGCTATATGGCAGATATCCGAGTGCATATATATCAGCAAGTGAGTCGCCTGCTTCTTGCAGGCAATAACTAACGTACCCAAACGTATATGAGTCGTAGTTATGTCCAAGCTCACTGGAAAATATTTTCATACCGTAGGTCCTGAGTTATATCGAAGGATTATTTTGGAAACATCCGCTCTGCTAATTTTGGAATTGACTCTATCAACCCGCCAAGGTCGCCGGAAGTTAGGAGTAGCACACAATCATTTTCTGTAAGTTCTGCGTCGAGCATATTGAGTGTTTGTTGCTCGTTTATAATCGCAATTGCGTTAGTGCCGGAGTTATTAATGCGCGAGACAATTTCTTCTTGGGTTGACTGCGCGTGTGTACTGGCACCTTGCGAGGCCGGTTCGTATACAAACACTTTTGTCGCTCCCTCAAACACCGTGTCGTACCAATGCAACGCATCGCGGTTACGCCACGAAAAGGTGTGCGGCTCAAAAACGATAACAATCCGCCGGGTGGGGAAGTGTTGCTTCATAGCGGCAACAGCGCTCTTTGCTTTTTCGTAACTGGTACCAAACCCTTCAAAAATCGGGATAGTTGTCTTTTCCGACTTCCTATCAAGACGTCGCACGATGCCGCGGAAGGTGTCGACAGCCTTAACAAATTGCTCGGGAGTTACAAGGTTGCGGGAAAAAAGAAATGCCGCAACACCGACTATGTTTTGTATATTGTGCTCTCCCAACAGCGACATCTCGACCTGCGCGAGCACAGAGTCGTGATGCATAATATCAAATGAGGTTTTCTCGCCCCATAAGATGTTCCCCGCAGTAAAGTTGCCATCGTGTACGCCGTAGGTAACCAGTGGGCGGGTTGCATGCGCAATAAAATCCTTACTCATTGCGCTTTCAGTACACACAACAACAGTGGCGTCGCTCGTAGGGAGGGAGAT
>JAUSIO010000021.1 GCA_030647845.1 bacterium | reverse complement strand
TTACCAGCCGCCGCCACCACCGCCACCACCGCCACCACCGCCACTTGAAGAAAGAGTTACAGTTGGCGCTATAGTATCATCATCTAGCGGTGTAGTATCGACCGCGGTGACCGTAACTGGAGTCCACGCTCCACAGTTGTTGAGCTCGTCAGACTCGGAGATGAAGCCGGCACCACCTGCCCAGTCTTTGTCGGCGCAGGCACGGACGGAATAGGTATCAACTGAAGGGAAGGTATATGAAGGAGACGTGGCGGTGTTACTCCCTCCTGCAACAAGCGCCCCCATTGTCGAAGATGTGAGGTCAGTGATGGTGCCGCCTCCGTTTGCGGCCGTAGCGACCTGGAAGAAGTTGGGGAAGCTAGCGCCGGTTGCGGCGGTGGCGTTGTTAATCGTAGAGGAGAACGTTGTCGCCGTGTCCACCGTAGCGGTGGTGGGCGTCACAGCGCCGGCGGTGAGGTCCGGAAGAACAGATGGCGGAGCCGTACAAGTGAAGTAAGAGACGTTGCTCGGCTCGCTCTCGATGCCATTGTTGGTTGACTTCACCCAGGCCCCATACGAGCGGTCTATCATCGTCTCGAACATAATTGCCGGATTCCAATCTGTGCCGTTGTAGCCGTTGAGGGGGGTATAGATACTGCAGTAGTTGTTGCCGGCGCTCCACGAACCAAAGGTCCAGCTGGGGGGGCACCACGCGACCGCTCCGATATTCATGACAACTCGGTAACCGGTAGCGCCCGGAGCGGGGTTCCAGTGTACGTCGGCATGGCCACGGTCTGCACTGCAGGAGGCGGAGACGTTCCCGGGCGGCGGCGGGGCGCAGCTGAAGTTGGCGGTGTTGCTCGGCTCGCCTTCGACAGCGCCGAACATCACTTTCACCCAGGCCCCATAGGAGCTGCCAAAGTTCGTCGGGAAGTAGCTCGCCGGGTTCGACATTGTGCCGCTGTAACCGTCGGGGGGGGTATAGATACTGCAGTAGTAGTTGCCGTAGCTGTATTCGCCCAAGGTCCAGTAGGTGGGGCACCACGCGACCGCTCCGGTATTCATGACGACTCGGAAGCCCGTCTCGCCCGGAACAGGGGTCCAGCGTATGTAGGTGTTGACACCATCTGCGGCGCAGGAGGCGGTGACGTAGGTGGTGCCGGAAGGGGGTGGAGACCAACAGGTGTCGTTCAGTGTGCCCCAACCGCAACCGCTGGGGATCGCGGGGGGTGGAGGTGGAGCCGCGACGGCTACGACGGTATAGGACATAGTATAGTTGTCATAAACCACTACGTTTAAAGCACTGGCGCCTACTTCAGAAAGTTGATCAGAATACTCCACAACAGCTGCAAGAGTAAAACCGACTTGATATGCGCCCGGTGTTGATGGAGCCGTAAAGGTATAGGTACCACTGGAATACTGATTTACAAAGTACCCGAGGTCAATGACATTTGTCTGGCTTAGAACCTCGCCGGTATCCACTAACTGTGCGGAGAGCGAACCGAGGGTCAAAAAAGCTATTGTAACCTGTTCGCCGGGTGCGTACGTAGTCTTATCGAAATTCACAGTTGTCGGTGCCCACGGACAGTTAAGGTTTTCCCCATAGATAAAAGTGTTGCATGTTGTATAGAATGTGTCAGCGTGTGCCTGTGCGAGCGGCATGCCGCACGCGACTCCAAAGAGAAGGAGTGGGAGCAAGACGCGCATAGTGGGCGTTGCCTCTTTGCGGCGGTATCTCCAGAAGAGATAGCCGCAGAGTGCGACGAGGAGCACGACCACAAGTGGGACGACCAAAGGCGATAGCTGCCGAGGGCTACTCATCTTGAGCGTTCTTTGTGCAAGCGTTTTCCCGCTTACATCCATGAGCGCCACGGATACTTGTGGATCGAGGCAATCTTTCGTTATAGAAAACGACGCGTGGAAATCGAGAGACCCTTTAAGAGGACCTGTGAGTACTTCTGCACATGCAGTGCCCCTCCCGTCGGTCAAGGTGGCACTGAAGGAAGCGGCCGAAGGTGATGTGGTGCTGGCGAGAGAGAGGCGCGGGCCGCGGGCCGCGGGTGACCAAAACATGCTCATCGCGGCAGCATCACCGACTTGGTAGTAGTCCTTGTCAAGTGAGAGCATTTGCACCGTTGCACTTGCCCCGCGCAGTACGTAATGAGCGGTGATTGTATTGGAGGTCGCCGCCCCCGTGTGTACGTTAAAAGTGACATCATAGGCCTGCGGAGCCTCGGCCTTGGGGAGTGCTAGGGTGACCATCTTCTGCTCGTTCGGCGCAAAGGTGATTGGCGCCGTGTCCCCGCCGGTCTGTGCGACGATGTCCCCGAAGCTCGTACGGTAGTGCGTCGTAAACGATGGGGTCGCCGTGACACTCGTGGCATCGTGATTTTGCGCGGTGCAGGTGAGTCGTAGCAACTCATCTGCGGCAATATCAACGCCCTGGGAGAGTGCGTAGTGCGGGCTTCCCTTCTCGCCTGCGACCGTGAGATAGCAAGAGCTGGGGAGGAGCTCAACGCCTTGTGTAGCAGTGAGCGTCACCGTGCCTATAGAGGTAATGCCGAGGGAGAGACCGCTGTCGTTGCGGCTCACAAGAAGAACCGTGAACACGCCCGAAAGCACAGAGGGGGCCGTATAGGTGATGTCGACATGCGTGCTGGAGTGCTCGGCGAGCGTGAGGGTGGCGGGATACACCTTCTCATCGGCAAGGAATTGCCCTTTGGTAGTCGTTGCAATTAGCTCGACCGCATAGCGCACACCGCTTTGGACACCTTCACGATTCGTGAGGTCAAAAGCGATGTGGAGCATATTTCCTTCTCGGGAGATTATTTTTGCATTCTGGATATTGACCGTCGCTACCGTCACAGCGCGCGCAGGTGTCGTAGCGGCCTGCTGTGGCGCGGCAAATGCTGGTTCGGTAAAGGCAATTACAGAAACCGCCGCGCCAAAAAAAACGACAACTGCAAAAGCAATTTTAGAAAGCAAGCGATTGGAGCGCATCTTCATAGAGGACATAGTTGAAGTGTAACGCAGAAGCCCCGCGCCCCATCGGGGCGCGGGGCTTTGCTTTGTGGATAACCCGCGCGAACGAGTTCACTTTTTGGGCGGTAGTGGTGGTTGCGGCACGGGAGTACTCTGCGTTACTTGTATCATCTGTGCCGTGATGCTCCCGTCGGCTTGGAGCAACCCGGATGCGAACACGCTTTCGCCTACCGAAATATCTTTGGGCGACAGCGTGGTCATTTTGGTGACAGTTATATTTGCCGTGGTCGAGGCGGTGTACGAAACGGTTTTCGTTTTTCCGTCCGGGGACTTTACGGTAAATCCAGAAGATGTGACAGAAATAACTTGTCCTATTGCCGAGCCGATTTTTGGAGCACTGGTAGCCTGTCCGTTTGCGCCACCAGAATGCGGCGGCGCGGGGATAACGATACTGCCCGCCGCGGGCGCGGGATGACGATATGCTTGATATTTCATACCGCCCCAAAACGCGCTCCCTGCGATAACGGCAAAGACTACCACTATGACTGCATACTTTTCTATTTTTTCATTCATATACGCACACGTTATTTGCTCTGGAGCGCAGCGACCTGTGCCCTGAGTTCATCGATTTCTTTCTGTTGTGCGTCGATCTTTTGATTGAGTTCTTGCACCGAACCGACAAGAAGCGGTGTCATGTGCGCATAATCGAGCCCTTCAAGCCCAGTGTGCGGATTAGTGAAAACTACTTCGGGAACGACTTTTTGCACCTCCTGTGCGATGAAGCCTATTTGAGTGCCTTTACCAGAAGCAGTATCCTTCCACAGATACGAGACGGGCCGGAGTTGCAAGACCTTGTTCAGATTTTCAGCAAGAGGCGCGATATCTTTCTTGAGACGTTCATCAGAGTTTGGGATGAAATTGTTTGCGTACACGTTGCGCGCGTGTATATCCGTATTGGTTGAAATATCCCCCGTTGCGCCAATAGGGCCGTTGGACCATAGGTACGTCGCAACGAGTGTACCGTTGAAGTTGGCACCACCGTTCACGTCGAGTTTGTAGAAAGAACCCGGCACAACGCCGATGCCAACGTTGCCGTTGGGGTGGATTATCAACCGGTCTGCATTGGCAGTGGCATCGTAAAATACCAAAGACCCAATAGCAAGAGGGCCAGGGCCGTTTGTTGATTGAGAAGAGATAATAGCCCAATTGTGTCCTGCGCTCCCGGACGAGTTGAGAGCGATGGCAGGGCCAAAAGTTGTGCCACTTCCCGTCAATCGTATTGTTGCCGAAGCTCCACCCGATACGTCCAAGAGTTCCACTGGATTCAACGTCCCGATGCCGACCTTGCCCGCGATGACCGCGCTGCCCGCGGCGGTACCTACGCCGCCGTAGCCCACCGTGAGGCTACCGTCGGTGCCGATGGTGCCGTTGTTTGCCCAGATACCTACTGTGCCACCAGAAGGATAGGTACGCATCCAAGTAGCATCTGTCATATACCAACCGCCATTTCGACCTGCTGTTTCCCAGTAGATGCCATTGTCTCCGCGCACGCGGAACCAGTTGGACGCAATTACATCTCCCGCAATATCGAGGTTGTAGGCAGGGCTCGCCGTCCCGATGCCGACGTTGCTGGTGTTGGAGTAAATATTGTTGCCAGAGGTCGTCCATTGGCTGCTGCCGCTTGAGATACATACGCCATTCACCATAAAACAATTACCCGTCGATACATTGACATTGCCTGCGACATCAAGCTTCTGCGTGGGAGCCGCCGTCCCGATGCCGACGTTGCCAGTGGAATCGATGCGCATGCCCTTGGCAGACGCGCTCCACGGACCGAGAACCAAGCCTTGCGTGGCAGTGTCAATATCTGCTCCTCGCCACATAAGCATGGCGTCTCCTGCCTTAGTGAGCGAGTTCCAGCTTCCCGCGCTGAGACCAGGCATAAGATACAAGATGTCCCACCCTCCGGTAGTAGAGTTAACAGCACTAGTGTAGTCACCTACGTTATTGTAGATATTAGTGCTATTAAGCGTCCAGTAGTTGGTGCCACTGCCGCCACCGCCACCTCCTAACAAACTGGTAACGCACTCTCCGTTGAGGCAAATTTTTGCATTGTTTGTGGCATTTTCGACATCAAGCGTACCGATGGGAACTTGTGTGCCAATGCCAACATTTTGCCCGCCAAACGGAGACGTGTACGAGTTTAGAATGAGTGGGAATGTCGCGTTCCACACCTGGTTGGTGTTGAGCTGGAGCTTACCCGAGTCCAAAAAGTTTTGGATTTGCAAACTACCAGCCTTGAGCTGTGCCGAGGAGCCAGTGTTAATTGGCGCGTTGACGTTCCCCGCGGGCGGCGCCGAGGCAGGTTCGGTAAACGCAAGCGCCGAAAATGTTGCACCAAAAAAGAGCGCGACTGTGAAAACAGTTTTAGACAGAAAACGATTGGAGCGCAATTTCATAGAGAACTTGCTTGCAGTATAGCGCAGAAGCCCAACCCCGCCTGCACGGCGGGGTTGGGCTATGTGGGGATATCTCTTTGCTACTTCCTCGCCGCAATAATAGCCGCCGCGACCGTTTGCGGGACCATCTCGTAATGGTCGAACTCCATGGTAAAAGAGGCGCGGCCTTCGGTCATCGAGCGCAGGGCCGTGGTGTAGCCAAACATCTCTGCAAGCGGCACTTTGGCTTTAATTGCGCGCGCAAGCCCGCGCTCGTCGACACCCT
Organism: bacterium; assembly: GCA_030647845.1. Classification (GTDB taxonomy): domain Bacteria; phylum Patescibacteriota; class Minisyncoccia; order Phycocordibacterales; family SBAW01; genus GWA1-54-10. The sequence continues at coordinate 13,790 of JAUSIO010000021.1, read as the reverse complement.
CTATCGAGCCGCGCTTACTCGAGAGCGAGCCCGTGATGTCACCCATAAACTTCTCTGGCACGACCACCTCGACCCGCATGATGGGCTCGAGTATGACTGGCCTCGCCTGCTTTGCCGCATCTTGGAAGCCCATTGATGCCGCGATTTTAAACGCAATTTCTGACGAGTCGACATCGTGGTAGGAGCCGTCGTAGAGCTCGCAAGAAATGTCCACCATACGAAAGCCGGCAACAATGCCGCGCTCCATCGCCTCGCGGACGCCTTTTTCAACCGCGGGGATATACTCGTTTGGCACCACACCACCCTTGATGCTGTTGATAAATTCGAAATGGTCTTCGCGCGTGATGTTTTTAGAAATTTTTTTGCCTTCCACAACCGGCTCCAAGGGTTTAATACGCAGGCGCACATGCCCGTATTGGCCGCGACCGCCGGTCTGTTTGATATATTTTCCTTCGGCTTCCGAGCGTTGCTGTATCGTTTCTCGGTAGGCAACCTGCGGCGTACCAACAGTTGCCTCGACATTAAACTCGCGCTTCATCCGGTCGACCAAAATTTCCAAATGCAACTCGCCCATGCCGGATATGAGTGTCTCCATGGTCTCGTTGTCGGTCGAGACGCGGAAAGTTGGGTCTTCGTCGCCGAGTTTTTTGAGCGCGAGACCCATTTTTTCTTGGTCGGCTTTTGTTTTAGGTTCAATCCGCAGGGAGATAACCGGCTCTGGGAATTTGATTTGCTCGAGTTGTATCGGGTGCGCTTCGTCGCAGAGCGTGTGCGAAGTTTTGGTATCTTTGAGCCCTACCGCGGCGGCGATTTCGCCCGCGTACACCTTTTTTACTTCTTCGCGGGCATTTGCCTGCAGGCGCACAATGCGGCCGAGACGCTCTTTTTGTCCGGTGGTCGAGTTGTATATATAAGACCCCGCCTCAACCGTGCCCGAGTACACGCGAAAAAAGGTCAACTGCCCGACAAACGGGTCGGCTTGCAGTTTAAACGCCAACGCGCAAAACGGCTCTTGGTCGTTGGCGGTGCGGAAAATCTCTTCTCCGGTTTTTGGGTCGATACCTTTTACCGGCGGCATGTCGAGGGGTGACGGCAGGTAGTCAACAACGGCGTCCAAGACCAATTGCACACCTTTGTTTTTGAGCGCCGAGCCAAGATAGACCGGGAAGATTTTGTTTGCGATAACCGCGCGGCGCAAGGTCGCTTTAAGCTGCTCCTGTGTTGGCTCTTTGCCGTCGAGGTAGTCGGTCATCAGTTGGTCGTCGTGTTCGACGATTGACTCGATAAGTTTTGCGCGATACATAGAGGCGTCGCCTCTATGATTTTCCGGAATGTCCATCTCGACAACCTCACTGCCCATCTCGCCCTCAAACTTAAATGCTTTCATCTGTAACAAATCAATAACCCCTTCAAATTTTTCCTCCGCGCCAATCGGCAGCTGCATTCGCACCGCCGCTTTGGTGAGCCGGTCGAGAATACTTTGGAACGATTTTTCGAAAGAGGCACCCATGCGGTCGAGCTTGTTAATAAAACAAATGCGCGGCACCGCGGCCTCATCGGCATAGCGCCAGTTGGTCTCGCTCTGCGGCTCCACACCCGCAACACCGTCAAACACGACAACCGCGCCGTCCAAGACGCGCATCGAGCGCTTAACCTCGACCGTAAAGTCGATATGCCCGGGCGTGTCGATGATATTAAATCGGTATTTTTTGTCGAGCGATTTTTTGTCTGGCTCGTCTGTGCGTGCCCAAAAACAAGTAATAGCCGCCGCGGTAATCGTGATGCCGCGCTCGCGTTCCTGCTCCATCCAGTCGGTGGTCGTTTCGCCCTCGTGCACCTCGCCGATTTTGTGCTGGCTTCCGGTGTAGTACAAGACACGTTCGGATGTGGTGGTCTTGCCCGCATCAATATGCGCGATAATCCCAAAATTCCTAACTTTCTCCAGTGGATAGTCTCTGGTTGGCATAATTAAAAATGCGCCTGCCTACCGGCAGGCAGGCCCAAGGCGTTACTGCAAGATAACGTACTTTAAGGAAAAAGAAAAGCCCGCGGTTAGGCGGTCGCAATCTTGTATCACAATCCCATCATCTGCAGGATCGCGTCGGCGGTTTTGTTGGCGCTCTTGAGGTCGTTGGCTTGGATGTATTGGTCGAGTAGTTTGGACTGCGCGTAGAGCGCCGCTTTTTGGTCTGGATGCGCTTTTGCCCACGCCACCGTGTTGTTTTGGATCGTATGTACTTTGTCTTGCAAGCTTCCTCCCGAAGAGTTCGGTGTTGTTGCCGTCTCGGAGAGTGCCGTCCCGCCGAGGAACTTTTTGTACGCCGCAATCGCATCATTATTTTCCGCAACTTCCCTAAAGGGATTGCCGCTCTGCCCTACTCCCCAGCCAAACACATTGACCAGTGCCGCACCGTGATTAAACATATTTGCCAAGTACGCCTCCATAGCATCGCCTGCTCCGCCTCCCTCTGCTTGCGCGGGGTCAAGCGCAGTGCCTTCGGCTGATGCCCAAGCCGGATTGCCATTTTTTGCCAACTCTGCCTGGATTTGTTCGGGATGCCCCGACTCCGGATAGGTGCTAAAGCCGGGATGATGGTGCTCTCCGAAAGCAACGGAAGGCGGTGTGAAATTAACCGTTTGCATGTAAGTACCCGAGAGGTGCTGTGAATCAAAATTCGTTTTCGACATAAAGGCGCTGTGCGAATAGATCTTTTCGTCCGGCACGCCAGCAGCTGCTAGATACGCAGTCCATAGATCAATAAAATCCTTAACGATGTCCGCGCGGGCCTGGTCAATATCTGCGGGAGGATTCTTGGCGCTATACCCGAGGTTGGTGAGCGCACAGTAGCCTAGATATTTGCCCGTTGCAAAATCACGACCCATTTGGGTCTCCCACCCGGCAATAACGCCAATAAAAAGATCCTCCTTGCCCACGGCCTTGAGAGATGCGTGCCCTCGGACAATTTCTTCGCCAATGAGAGCGGCGCGATCCTTCACTGCTTGTTCAACGGCGGGGCTATTGAGACACAGCTGCGGCATAAGCTTTGTCGGCGTCGCAGACCAATCCAAGCGCCTCCCCGTATTGGGCGTTTTGTTCCAGTCGAGCCATTCAATATTTTCAGTACTATTCAAATTCGACAGTCGTCCCCAAAACATCGAATCATCAATGTGGAGCCCAACCGCGACATTGTCTTGCAATGCAATTGCGAACGAATCGCTGATCCGCTGGCGCACTTCGTCGTCGCTCATATCAAACGAGATCGGACCGACAATAAAGCCCAATTTTTTATTGCTACTGCCGACGGTGCCGATGGCACGGACGATATCGTTGACCACAATTTTGACGTCCTTTTGCATCGGCGGGAAATTTTCCTGCAATGCTTTAGAGCCGGTCGTGTCAGTAAAAAGTTGGAATGCCAGATATTGTACAGCGCCGGTCGAGCTTGCGTACTCCATGTTCTGTACGTTGCTACCCGACCCACCGCCCGATGAGCGGACGCTGATGAAAACGAACGCCGCGACTGCGAGCACTACCAAAGCAACCGCCGCAATTAAAAAACCTACCCGTCTTTTGCGCGGAGGAAGTGTGGGCGGTAGAGGGGCAATTGGTTGAGGTGGAGGTTGTGGAGGAGGCACCCCAAAATCTTACCACGCGGTGTGTTAGTCGTAGATCGAATGGTCGCCGACGGTCAGTAGCGCGACGCTGTTTTTCCCCTTACCGAGATAATCGAACATGATGCGATAAGCGTAGTTGACCGAAAAACCCCAGTGACGAGCATGCCGTCCATGCAGCTTGTGTACCTTCAGTTGCTGATGATTCTTCCTATCTTTAAACAATGCTATTTTTTCTTTTACTTCCTCCTTAAGAGCAGTCGGTAATTTGTTGTATGCACGTATGAATTCTTGCGTGTACCCAACCTTAATCATGCGCGCATCTTTTTAGCGAGCTTATCGAGATCGCCATAAAAGACTCTGCCTTCTTTGATGTCCTGCTCGGCACGGAGCACAGATTCGACCGCTTCCTCCTCGGAGAGCCGCTGAATGGCATAGCGAACGGCATGAGCTTTGTTCGCTGCCTTACCGCTTTTCACCAAGTCATTGATGAATTTCTCCTGTTCGCCTGTGATTGGAACTGATATGGTAGTCATAATTGTATGATAATATCATACAGCCCCTCCTCTGAAACGCAAGTGAACCGACACAGCCGCCCAATGGGCGGCCGCATCGTTTCTCCCCAACACCGAATCATCACGCAAAGTGTGCGAACGCTTTGTTGGCCTCGGTCATGCGGTGGATTAAAGTAGTTTCCGAAACTCGTCCGGTGAAGTTTGAATGTCGCGCAAGATTGCCGCGAGTGTTCCTTTTTTTATATCTCTGCCAACGTGACGAGCGACGGTAGTGCGCCTACCGTCGGGGTGAGAAAATACCAAATGCGACGTGCCGCGTTCGGGATGTTCTCGAAACCCGAGCTTTTTCAAAACATGGATAAGTTTCTGTGCAGAAATTCTCGGTGCCCTAGGTATGTATGAGCCGCTTTACCCCTTTAGGTGCAGAAACTGTCTCAAACATTTCAAAACCGGTGTCTTCTGGGATATTCTCTCCATCGGCGACCAAACTACGAAGATATACATCAATGGCGTCACGCGCCATGGCGCGCGCTTCGACTATTGTCTTACCCCATGTGTGACAGCCCGCAAGTGCAGGCACGGAGGCGTGGTACCCGCCCTCGTCCGCCTCAAGAATAATGCGGTACGTGTAACTCATATTGTGCAGTGTACCACAAAATTGTTTTTTAAATTACCAGGCAACATGCGCAAACGCTTTGTTGGCTTCGGCCATGCGGTGGGTATCCTCGCGTTTTTTGACTGCCGGGCCTTCGTTATTTGATGCGGCGATGAGCTCCAAGGCGAGGCGTTGTGCCATCGGCATGCCCTTGCGTGCACGTGCGGCGACCAGTATCCAGCGGAAGGCGAGCGCTTGTTTGCGAGCAGGATTGACCTCGCGTGGTACCTGGTAGTTGGCGCCGCCGACGCGGCGGCTGCGAATTTCCATCGCCGGCGCAACATTGCGTATTGCGGTTTCGAAAAGTTCTACCGGGTTTTCGGTTTTTGTTTTTTCTTTAATCTGTTCGAGTGCGTCATATACCACACGGCGGGCGGTCGACTTTTTACCGTCCCACATCACCGAGTTTATAAACTTCTCAACACGCACGGACTGATACTTTAAATCCGGCTGGACGATATGGGGGTTTTTGATCGGGCGTCTCATGGTAGTTTTTTATTTGTTTTAATTTTGCCCTTCGCTATCGCTCAGGACCAAACAAAATATATTCGCTTTGCTCATTATTTTGTTTTGGGGCGTTTAACTCCGTATTTGCTACGCGAGACATTGCGCTTCTCGACCGCACCAGCGTCAAGCCGCCCGCGCACCACCTGGTAGCGCACGTTGATATCCTTTACGCGCCCCGCGCGCACCACAACCACCGAGTGCTCTTGCAAGTTGTGCCCCATGCCGGGGATGTAGGCGGTAATTTCCTGCCCGTTGGTTAGGCGTACGCGCGCGATTTTGCGGATTGCCGAGTTTGGCTTGCGCGGAGTCATTGTTGTTACCTTGGTGCACACCCCGCGCTTAAACGGCGAAGGGTAAAACACCGGCCGGTTTTTGAGCGCGTTAAAGCCGCGCTGGAGCGCGGGCGACTTGGACTTGCGCTTGAGTATGGTGCGTCCGCGGCGGACGAGTTGTGATATCCGTGCCACGCACAGCACTCTACTACAGGGTTACCATACTCGCAACTCTATCCCGACGCCTTGGTCGGGACCCCGACCAAGGCGTCGGGGCTACAATACCAGCATACTCGCAACTCTACTACGGAGAGAAGGTAGGGACTTCCTGTACCTGGCTGCGGTCTCCCCCCCACTCGACAACGGTAAACCCTATGCGCTTTGGCGCGATGAATGTTTGCGGGGTCACCACAATTGGCTGGGTAAGCCCCTTCCAAAGCATATACACACGGATGACGGTGTCGGGCTTTGGAGAAACATGGAGCGGGATGAGCATGTCATAGTCCGCCTGTGGCATAAAGTACACGTACACATAGGGCATATCGCGCATCCGCGGCGCCCAGTAGGCAACAAATTCGCTGGCCTCGGACGCACTCAACCCTTGTTTGCGAAGTGCATTAGTAAGGAACGATTCGATATTCTGGGATTCCACCACAGACCCTTGTGTCTTGTCTATTGCGGGCTTGCCCGAGCGCCCTTCCCAGAATAAATACGGGTATGATTTACCATCAGAAAGATTGGTTAGTTGTCCGTTGGGGTGTGCCAACACGCTCCAACCAGTACCATAAGCAGGGATGGATTGATCAATAGAGAGAGCATCTACAGTGACCACCACGTGCTCGGTGTGGGTCGGGTAAAGATAGATGACCGGTTTACCCGGGTCGAACGCATTAAAATCCATATTAGGCCCAGAACAATACAGAAGCAGGTTTGGGTCGCACGCGTCCACACCGGTAGATTTGTCTGACCAGTAAAACTTTCCAGGAAACCCAGCTTGGAGTGCCGGGTGGTTGGCATTTTCGAGTTGTACCCGAAGGCGATAGTTTCCATTCAAGGGGACAGCACTAGTCATGTATGCATAGCGACGAGTCGGGTAGGTAGGATCTTGAATCTTGTGGGGACCAACGGCCAACGCTTTAGGAAAAAACAATTGCGCAATCTTGCCCTCCCATGAATCCGGCTCGGGAGTTATCGCCAATACTTTTGCTGCCTCTAGCGTACTGACCATAGCGTCCCAACTGACATCAGAGTTTGCCAGACAAGTGGGGTCGTCAGAGCAGAGAGTCCCGGTCCACGAAGGGAGGTTAAGAACCGGAGGATAGTGGTCATATAAATTAAAATAAAGCTCCAAGGCGGAATTGATTTGGCGAAACTGGCCTACTCGTTGCGAGTCGCGAGCCTTGACCCTGGCTTGGGTAAGCGAGGTCAAGAGGATGGTGGAAAGCAGGCCGATGAGGGCGATGACGACCAACAGCTCGACTAAGGTAAAGCCGCCTTTATTTTTTTTGGTGTCCTTGTGTCTCATATAATCAATAGAGAAAAATGGACCGTTGCAGTTCGATAGCCAAGTAAAAATTGTATACCATAATGAACGCCGCGATTGTATAGTGGGTGGCTTCGGCATACTTACAATGATGCCATGTCCGGTACCACCTCAATTTTTTCCCCAATGCGTGGTGTAAAGAGGTGAGCATGTGTCTAGTATACTAGAAAGATATCCCTGTCAAAAGCTGGAAGAGAGCAACAAGAACTGTTGAGAAATAAGGCAAAAGAAAATAGAACAGTATCAATATGAGGAGCGTGCCGGAGAGGATGCCGACGCGCTCGAAGCGTGCGCGAAACGCATTGTATGTGCGACCCAAAGTACCCGGCAATATCGCTGACAAAACCTTTGAGCCGTCCAGAGGCGGAACCGGGATAAGATTAAACAATGCGAGCATCATATTGATATAGACGATGGTGCTAAACGCCGAGAGCATCTCCGGCGTCATCGCTGCCCCACCAAAACGGATAAACGCGGCAAAGATGAGCACGAGCAACACGTTGGTCGCAGGCCCGGCTCCCGCCACCAACCCTTCGTCCCATTTGCCCGGCAGGTTGTGCGGGTTATACGGCACCGGCTTGGCATACCCAATCAACAGTGGCGATTGCGTAAACACCAAAAGCGCGGGCAAGATAATCGAACCCATAGGGTCGATGTGGACCAGTGGGTTTAGTGTGAGCCTTCCAGCGAGCCGCGCAGTTGGGTCGCCTAGCCAATTTGCCATGTAGCCGTGCGCCACCTCGTGCAAGATGACCGAGACAATAAGAATAACGAGTCCGAAGATAAGGTCGATTTGCATCTGTCTAGTTTACAGCTTCTAGGTACTAGGGGCTAGGAATTGCAAAAGAGGCTCTCCTGTGCTAGAACCTAGAAGCTAGTCCCTAGCACTTATGTCTAAAATCTGTCCCATAACGAAAAAGGGCTCCAAAATGGCTGGCGGCTACAGTAACCGTATACGCGCGACCAAGTTCAACCCCACGGGCAACGTGCGCAAGCACCCGAACCTGCAAAAAAAGCGGATTTTTGTGCCGGAGTTGGGCAAACACATCACGCTGACGCTTTCGACGCAGGGCATCAAAACAATCGCCAAAAATGGCGCATACAAAACACTCAAAAAAGCTGGGGTGATTTAGCATTTCGAAAATAGGAAAAGAAAAAACCACCCGGAGGGTGGCGTTTTTGTTAAACTTTCTAATGCATAAGCAGAATTTCTCTGGAGCCGTAGACCGCCCGGATGTCCTCGTTATCCTGTCGAACATATATTTCGTAGTCGAACAGAATTCGTAGACGTTTTTGTAACGGATAGAGTTTGTGTTTGGTGACTTTGATCTGTTCCCAGACCTTCGCCCCAACAGGCACCGATGACTCAAATCTAAAGGAACCGCCGCCGACGTCCTGCAACCCCAACCCGTCTGCTTGTAGTGCGAGGTGGAACTCTGGCATAAGGAGCGGAAGCATCGTTGGCAAATGCATCCCGTGCATTACCGCACCCGCCAGGTCCCACTTCCGCGCTTCTTCGTCACTGAAGTGCACTGGGTTAAAGTCACGACTTGCCTCGGAAAAATCTGCTGTCCTGGAGGGACACATCAAGACCAAAGGACCAGTCATCCAATTGCCGGAGTGAACGAGATCACAAATTACTTCTGGCACCCATGAGGGCAGAGTACTTTTAACCCCGACATCTCCATCCATCACATTCTCCCTACTGTGAACCAACCGGCGCGAGCGCCGTGAACTTCCATACAAGACAATACCATAAAACTATTTTAGGGCAATTTTGTGATGACGCGGATACCTTCGCGCGGGAGCGCAACAACTTTTTTGCTCTCGATATCCCGAACACTGACCAAACTGATGTCTCCGAGTGCAGAACTGCACGGGTTGAGAACCTCAAACTGCCGACCGTGCCCGTACCACGGCCAGCGTTTGCCCTCATACACGATAGTGTCTCCTCGCTGTACGCCGTTTGGCATGGTACAAAAACCTTTTCTACTTGGAACTTCTTGTATAATGCTAGCAATTTAGGAGTACAATACAACCATGTTGTACGAAGAAAAAAAGTTTGATTTGCCGGATTTGGAAGGGTTGTCGAAGGAGTCGGTCGAGGCACATCTCGGGTTGTACGCGGGATATGTAAAAAACTTCAACGACATGACATTGCTCGTCGGCGAATATTTAAAAGATGCCGAGAAACATGCTCACGCGATATCAGAGCTGATACGTCGTCGCTCGTTCGAGTTTGGCGGGATGCGTCTGCACGAATATTACTTTGCGCAGTGGGAAGGCACTTCGACTCCGCTCAGTGTAAATGGCCCTCTTGCAACTGCTCTTGTCGAAGGGTTTGGCTCGGTTGAGACAGCGGTTATGCATATTAAAAAAGTCGGTATGATGCGCGGCCCGGGTTGGTCTATTTTGTATTACGACCCGGCCGCAAAACCCGCCCGACCGGACGGTCGTTCGGGCGGGTTATTCCAAATCGGGTTTACCGGTGAGCAACACCAGGGGCATTTTGTAACGCTCCCGATTATCTTGGCACTGGATGTATGGGAACACGCCTACCTACTCGACTACGGTACGACAGGCAAAGCAAAATACATAGATGCGTGTTTTGCAAACTACAACTGGGCAGTGATGGAAAAGAGGTTTGAGGATGCCTTGCATTAAGGGTTGACCTTGTGCTAACTAATCGGCGTATTTCAGCGCCACGCGCACAGTACCGCGCGATTGGGAATAGAACCGTTGGAAGTTCTCTCCGTGCATATCTACCATCCATGTCTCGGTCTCCGGGTTAAAGCCGGTGTCGAAGATAAGCCACTTGCCATCAGGGCTCCATGCGGGGTTGTCGGCTGCGATGCAATTGCCACTCGCTACCGTCGCTGCCTGGAGCTGTGCTTGTGTCCTGACCGGCTTGCATGGTGTGAGTGTCTTGCGCGCGCCGCCGTTAGCGGGAACAATCGCGACATTGCGATGTCCCCACGTGAAAAGAGTGTCATTGGGGATTGACTCTACGCCACTGAAGAACGCGACCCACTGTTCGTTCGGTGAGATATTCGGCGCATTTGCGTCCGGGTACTCGGGGTCGTCGCCGAGAAAGGTGAGTTGCTTCTGCCCAGTGCCGTCGGTATTGATGCGCCAGATCTCGCGGTGATATGGAATCGCGGTCTGCCCCGTCTCGGTCTGGAATGTGTAGGCGACCCAGGTACCAGAGAGCGAAAGGAAGGGCTGCATGCCGCTCGTAAGGTGCTTAAGACCCGAACCATCTTTTTGCATGACATAGATCCCCACGTTGCTGTCGGGCCTGGTATTTGCATCTATCCCCATAAACACAATGAGACCGTTCTCCCCCATCTGTGGCATGAGGGGGAGCGTGCTGGCCGAGAGATTGCCGATCTGTTTGGCATTACTCCCGTCGGCATCCATTATCCAGATTTGTTGGGATCTGCTGCGGTTTGAAGAGAAGATAATTTTTCCGTCAGGAGTCCAGGAAGGCGCGGAGCCATCGCTCGTGAGGAGTGTTTTCTTACTGCCATCGGCGTACACCGTATAGATAGACGATGTCGTAGGACCACCTGCTACTGGCTGATAAGGATTGGGGGCTTCGTTGATAAGCAGAAGGTGATGCTGTTTTACGTAGGTGGCATCGATTACAGTCGATGTTGCTGTATTGGACGTCGTCGTTGCGGCAGGCGGTTGCGGATTGTTCCCGGAGTTTTGAAATAGCGAGAAAGCAAAAACCGCCACTCCTCCAAGTGCAAGCAAAAGAACGAGAATGCCTATGATAATCGGCCACCTGCTTTTTTGCGGCGACTGGAGTGGTGCGGGAGGAGGATGTGCTGGCGTAGTGTTTGGTGGCATAGGTATCTATCTCGCCGTTTCCACGAGCTTCTCTCCTAGTAAAAACTTTTTGAACGCGGTGGTGGCCGCGACGCTATCAGTACCCACAGGAAATACGTTTACCACCGTGGCGCCGTGATTAAAGAGGCCTGCCAACCACCCTTCCCAGCCGCCTTGTTCCTTAGGGTCTGGACTCGGGTTACCGGAAATGCCTTCCGCCAAAGCCCAAGCTGGGTTCCCATTTTTAGTTAATTCGTCATAGATTTCTTGAGGTACTCTTCTATCGTAAATGCTAAACCCCGGACTGTGATATTTCCCAAAGGCGCTAGGAACAGGCGCAAAATGGGCAAATTCAGAGAAGCCAAACGACACGCCCTGAGTTTTGAGCATGTCGTAGAGCTTGCGCGGTGGAGCGCCGACATGTGAATAGATTTTCTCCTTGGGGACGCCGGCATCCATGAGCGATTTCGTCCAAAGCTCGATAAATTCCTGCACAATCAGTTCCCGCTCGCGGTCAATGTCTGCGGGTGGATGTGTCGCGCTAAACCCCCTGTTGGTGAGGGCACAGTAGCCAAGAGGCTTCTTTGTCTCAAAGTCGGGGCCTATCTGTGTCTCCCAGCCGGCGATGACGCCCGCGAACAGGTGTTCTTTGCCGGAGGTTTTTAGCCTATCTACGCCTTTTTTGATTTCTGCTCCAATGACATCCCTTGCGACACGGCTGACCTCGGATACAACTGCTGTGCTGTTGAAGCACATTTGGGGAGCGATTTTCGCGCGCGCGCCCCAGCTAAGCTCGCGCCCGGTGTTAGGCGTCCCTTGCCAGTCGAGCCATTCGATATTTTTCTTGTCTTTAGTGAGTCCGCGGTTTTGCCAAAACATGGAGTCGTCAATGTGAAAACCAACTGCTACGTTCTTTGCTTCAGCAATCTCAAACATGCTCCGTATCTGTCCGCGAAGCTCTTCGTCGGTGTGATTCAGAGTCAGTGGCCCGATAATAAAGCCGAGTTGCCGTGCCGTGCCGTCGCCTCTGCCAAGATTTTTTACCTTATCGTCTATGATTTTTTCTAGGCTTTTTTTATCTAAAGGTGTTGGGGTATCGTGTCCCGCAGCGGAGAGAGGGGCGGCATACGTAAACAGTTGAAATGTGAGGTATTGGAGGGTGGTGTTGGTAACGGTGACCGGTGTCGTAGTGGTGCTGGTTGTTGGCGTGGTTGATGTTGCGTTAGGGCTGTGGAAAAAATCTATGAGTGTAGTCTGACTATTTGTCTGTACATAAAAATAGATTCCACCACCGACGATAATCAGACCGACTACCGTCATTACAATAATAAGCGGCCAGTGAGTTTTTGTGGGTATGGCAGGAGGGATAGGAACCGAGGATTGTGGTGCGGGCGGTGCAGTTGGCGTTGGCGTCTGCGGGGCGTCCATACAAAAAATTATATCATCAGCTGGTACTCCCGCACTTAAATGTCGCGCCGCCGCTTATTGCCGGGTCGTTGCGCCATGGCAGGCGGCTGACACCGAACCCCCTATAGGTGAAGGTAAGGACCCGTTGGTTGCCCCCATTAGCATCCATAATCCATGTCTGTGGAACGCCCATCGGCGTTGCGGAGGCAGGGTTGGGACGGTTCGGATCATAATGGTTCGAATCATAGATGATGCTCTTCCCGTCCGGAGACCAGTTGGGGTCATCGCTGTTAATGCCGTCGAGTTCGAAGGTAAGTTGCGTGCGGCCGCTGCCATCAGCATTCATCACCCACACGTTGCCATACTCTGTCTCGTAGCCAGACCAAAAGACGATTCTTTTGCCGTCCGGGGACCACGCTGGCGCGTTAGCGTCCGGGGCAGTGGCGATGGTCGGGAAGGTGAGCTGTGTCTTGTTCGACCCATCAGCGTCCATCACCCATATCTCGGAGTGGCCGCTTTGGGTCGAGCTGTACACGATATTCTTCCCGTCAGGAGAGAAGGAGGGGAATTTGCTCCAGGTTACACTTGTTATCTTTGGCACACCCGGCGGCAACTTTCTATCTCTGGGTGTAGCGCTTTTTGTCGTTTTCGTCAGCTGCTGCAGGTTCGTACCGTCGGCATTCATGAGCCACACTTCGGCACCACTCACGAAGCCGCCCGTCTGGTCGCCATACACAATCTTCTCGCCATCCGGAGAGAAGGAGGGGAGAGCGCCATGTGGCGAGACCGGCAACGCCTTCCTGTCCGTACCGTCTGCGTTGATGGTTGATATGCCACCTCTCCCCTGCTGCTCCGTATAATAGACAATCTTCTTGCCGTCGAAGGACCACGAAGGGAAGCCTTTTGCCGAACCCGGTGAATCCGCATCGTTCGTTATGGGGCACTCGTCGGTACTCGATGCCGAGAATGCATCTGGCGTTATCATGAATAAGTTATTGCCTTTCGGGACAAGGATGATACCGGAAACGGAATCGGTCGCAGAAGGGGTCGAGGTCGCGGACTCTAGTATCAGGGTGTTGCCGCCGAGGCGCTCGAGAAGCGTGGGGAGGTAGGCTGCTGCGGCTGCGCCTATCGCGATGAGCAGGAGCGCCGCGAGCGCATACGCAACATATTTCAAGACTGGTCGCCTTTCTTCAACGGGAGGTGGGAGGGGAGGGACAAATGGCGGTGACGTAGGAGGTGGCATATCATTTCTCGCCGATCAAGCCCAAGATGTCATCAGCTACCTTGCTGGCATTGGTAAGGTCGTTCGCTTTGATATAGCCATTGAACTTTTCAGAGAGCGTACTGGCCTCTGACTTGCGATCGGGGTGTGCCTGTATCCACGCAGGGAGGTCAGCCATAACTTTCTTAATCTTGCTCGCGGGAGAGGTGTCTGATGAGGC
>JAUSIO010000075.1 GCA_030647845.1 bacterium | reverse complement strand
CGGCAAAGCCTTTCTAATCTTAGAAATAAATGAATGGAGCGATACGACCACAAGGCAATCGAACAAAAGTGGCAAAAGATTTGGGAAGAGTCCGGAGCTTTTCGCGCTGAAGATGAATCAAAAAAAGCGAAAGAATACCTGCTGATAGAGTTTCCGTATCCATCCGGCGATGGGCTCCATGTGGGGCATATACGGTCTTGGACTGCTCTTGATGTGGTCGCGCGCAAACGAAGGGCGCAAGGGAAGAATGTTTTGTATCCGATAGGGTGGGATGCCTTTGGCCTGCCGACCGAAAACTACGCGCTCAAGACAGGCAAAGACCCCCGTCTCGTTACGAAAGAAAATACCGACAACTTTCGCCGACAGATAAAGTCGCTCGGCATCTCGTTTGACTGGTCGCGCGAGGTCAACACAACCGACCCCGCGTACTATAAGTGGACGCAGTGGATTTTTTTACAGCTCTACAAAAAAGGTCTCGCGTACAAAGCCAAGACACTCATTAACTGGTGCCCGACCGACAAGATAGGTCTCGCCAACGAGGAGGTAATAAATGGGGTTTGCGAGCGTTGCGGCACGCCGGTTGAAAAGAGGGAAAAAGAGCAGTGGATGCTCGCCATCACTAAATATGCGCAACGGCTATACGACGACCTCGACACCGTCGACTATATCCCCGCGGCAAAATTAGGCCAGCGCAACTGGATTGGCCCGAGCGAAGGAGCACAAATTAAATTTCAAATAGCAAATTCCAAATCACAAATAGAAGTATTTACTACGCGCCCGGACACGCTCTTTGGTGCAACTTATCTGGTTTTGGCGCCAGAGCATACTTTAGCTCAAGAACTTGCTGAGAAAGCAGAAAATAAAAATGAAATCATTCGATATATCGAACAGTCTCGAAAAAAAACTGAGATAGAGCGAACAACAGAAGGGAAGGAAAAAACTGGGGTTGAAATAAAAGGAATGAAAGCTATTAATCCTGCAAGCAAAGAAGAAATTCCTATCTGGGTTGCCGACTACGTGCTCGCGGGCTACGGCACCGGAGCCATTATGGCCGTCCCCGCACACGACGAGCGGGATTTGGCGTTTGCCAAGAAATTTAATTTGCAGGTTAAAGAAATAGAGCTTGAAGACCCAAAAAAAATTACGGAGAAAGTCGGAGGGAAGTGGGTGACCACCTACAAACTGCGCGATTGGGTATTTAGCAGACAACGTTACTGGGGTGAGCCTATACCGATGATTATTTGCCCGACAGACGGCTGGGTGCCGGTCCCCGAAAGTGATTTGCCAGTGCTTTTGCCCAAAGTAGAGAAGTATCAACCGAGCGAAGCGGGGGAATCGCCGCTTGCAAACATCGCAGAATTTGTAAATACCACATGTCCCACCTGCGGCGGGCCGGCAAAGCGAGAGACTGACGTCATGCCCAACTGGGCTGGCTCGAGCTGGTACTATCTGCGTTACTGCGACCCAAAAAACGATACAGAGTTTGCCGCGCAAGATAAACTAAAATACTGGCTGACACCGCCCGCCTCGCCGAAGACGTCGAGTCGAGGTGGAGTTGATTGGTATAACGGCGGGATGGAGCACACGACCCTGCACCTTTTATACTCGCGCTTTTGGCACAAAGTCCTTTTTGATTTAGGGTTAGTGCCCACCAGCGAACCGTACCTCAAACGCACGAGCCACGGGCTTATTTTGGCAGAAGACGGCTCTAAGATGTCTAAGTCAAAGGGCAATGTAATCAACCCCGATGCCCTGGTTGAGCAGGTCGGTGCGGACTCTTTGCGCCTTTTTGAGATGTTCCTTGGGCCTTTTGACCAGCCGGTGGCGTGGAACAGCGACTCTATCGCAGGCGTTCGGCGCTTTTTAGAGAGGGTGTGGATTCTTGCAGAAAAAGTGGGCGAGGCGCCACTGTCAAAAGAAACCGAGACCCTGTTGGCGCAAACTATAGATAAAGTGTCGCGCGATATTGATGCGCTCAAGATGAACACCGCAGTTTCGTCGCTGATGATTTTTTTGAATCATCTCCAGAAACTTGAGAGTGTTTCTAAGGAAATCTTTAAACAGTTTCTCGGATTATTTGCGCCATTTGCTCCACACATCGCTCACGAACTTGCTGAACGGGTAGGGTTTACCCGCGAAAAGTGGGAGCACTGGCCTACAGTGGACGAATCAAAATTAGTCTCAGCCACGGTGCAGGTCGCGGTGCAGGTCAACGGCAAGGTACGCTCTACGATTGAACTTTCGCCCGAGGCGGGGGAAGGGGAAGCTCTGGCAGCCGCCCGGGCTGATGCGGTCGTGACCAAATGGCTCGCTGGCGCAGATGTAAAAAAGGCAGTATATGTAAAAGGCAAGATTGTTAATTTTGTCATTACCAGCCTCGACGTCTAGGCGGGGCCTCAAATAACCCCATTTGACAAGGTTTGACCCCTAGCATATGGTGTGATATATTAGACAACACGATATGGCACCAAGCGAAAAACAAGGAGAAAAAACAGGCACCGACAAAACAGGCTTTAAGCCCAAGGCGATTGTCCGCAAACTCCTCGCGAGTTTGCCCGAGCGCTCGCGCGTGGTGCTTGAGGCTCGTTTTGGATTGGGCGCCGCTGTCGAGCGCGTGACGCTGGAGTCCATTGGCAAGCGCTACGGCATCACCCGCGAGCGCGTCCGCCAGAT
>JAUSIO010000068.1 GCA_030647845.1 bacterium | reverse complement strand
ACAAGCACAAGAAACACGCGTGGCCGCCGCGGTTGCTAATACCTCCTCCTCGCGCGGGGTAGAGACACAGTTGCGCGAGCGTTTTGGCGTCGCCCGGCCGGGCGAGGGTGTGATACAAATCGTGCGCGACAGTGCAACTTCTTCGGCGTTGACTACTCAGAGCGAGAGTTGGTGGGCGCGCATATTCCATACGCTCTTTGTGTGGTAAACTAGCAAAAAGAGTATAGGTATCCTCACGATATCTTCATGATGCGGTAATACAATGTAGACTTAAACTGTACATGATACATCCCAATAATAATAAAAAGGCGCTTGGTGCTACCGGTGTTTCGCGCCTCAATTCGTGCGAAAGTAAGCTTCGTTTCATGATGGAATCGGCAAAGATCCTTTCGAAAAAAGTGGATTTTCGCACGTGGCTACTGGAGAAGGCCAAATTGACGGTACCATCACTCGCCGACTGGTGCGCAATCGATGTGCTCAACGAGCACGGTGACCTCGAGCGTATCGCGGTTATCCATCAGGACCAAAAGATGACCGACTACCTCTTTGAGTTCGAGAAACGATTTCCCACAACCGAAAAAAATTCGAGTGACCTCTACGCGGTTATTAGAACTGGCGAGGCACAATTTGTACCTGCTGTTACCGACGAGACGATACGGCAGGGTGCGCGCTCGCCCGAGCACCTTGAAGCGATGCAACGCCTCGGGCTCAAGTCGCTCATGATTATCCCTATTTTTGCGCGTGGCAAGGTGCTTGGTGCGCTCACACTCGGCTATGCAGAGTCTGGTCGTGTATACACGCGCGATGACTTCGAGTTCTTCCGAGAATTTTGCAATGACCTCGGTATTGTGCTGGACAACGGTCGTCTCGATGACGAAATATCCAAGCGCGACAAGGCAAAGGACATCTTCCTCGCCTCGCTCTCGCATGAGTTGAGGAACCCCTTGGCGCCAATCAAAAGCTCACTCGAGTTGCTAAAGCTCCGCGAGACCACGACCGATGTGCGCGAGGAACTCGAGTCTATCGAGCATCAATTTGACCATCTCACAAAACTCCTCGGTGACCTCTTGGATGTTACCCGTTTTACGCAGGCAAAAATAGAAATAGTGCCACACACCGTGGAGTTGCGTAAGCTCGTTGAGCGCTCGCTGAAGGCGTCGGATGCCCTGTTGCGCACGTCGGACATTACACTCCACTTTACCTATCCATCGACGCCACTCCCGGTGTGGGCCGATGACACACGGCTTGAGCAGGCCATAACTAACCTGATGAGCAACGCCGCTAAGTTCACGCCCTCCGGTGGCTCCATCTGGGTAGACGTTTCGAAGGAGCGCGAAAATGCGATTATCAAGGTCCGCGACAACGGCGAAGGCATCGACCCCGACGACCTACCCAATATTTTTGAGATGTATTATCAGGGGCACAACGGGAACAACACAAGCGGGTTGGGCATCGGGCTTCTGCTCGTGCAGAAAATCGTGGAGTTGCATCGCGGCACTATCGTAGCCTCGAGCGACGGCAGGGGCAAAGGAAGCGAATTTGTGATTAAACTCCCTATCACGGATATCTTTAGTTTTGCGTCCGAGTCGAGCTCGCACGGAATCGCTGGTAGCATGAGGCAACGCGTACTCATAGTGGATGACAACGTGCAAGCTGCGGACTCGCTCGTCAAGTTACTCAACAAACTGGGTGGTCATGCCGAAGCACTTTACTCGGGCGAAGAGGCTCTTGCACACAAGACGCTCTCGGATTTTGATATTATCATTCTCGACATCGGCATGCCGCATATGGACGGGTACAAGGTCGTTCAGACCTTGCGCGCACGCGGTGTTGCGATACCTATTATTGCGCTCACAGGATATGGGCTTCGCGAAGATAAGCAAAAAGCGCTCGATGCTGGCTTTACGACACATCTCACAAAACCAGTCGGCATCAAGGAGCTTAGTGATGCGTTTAGAGAGGTTTTGCCACAGACGGTGGTTCGAGTATAGGAGTAACCGGAGCGTGCGAAAGTGTACGCAGACCGTCCAGCTTGCTGGTCATGGCGCGTATTTGTTGCTCTATGGTGTCAAGTAGGACCGTGGTCTCTGGAGCATGTCCTCCCTCTAGTCGCAAGAGTTCGACCGAGCTTAAAATGGTGGAAAGCGGTCCGCGCAGATCGTGAGATATGGTTGAGAGGTCGATCATGTTATACAACAAAGCGATAACCAACACCGCGGACCGTTTCAAAACGAGCCGAGTTGCTGCTTCGCGCTAGTTTTTTACGTAAGTTTTTCATATGTACATCAAGGACGTTGCTTAAGGTGAGCGCGTTAAAGTCCCACACCTGGCTCGAGAGCTCTTCGCGTGTAAGTATCTCGCCCGGCCGGCGGAAAAAACATTCGAGGAGCGAATACTCTTTAAGGGTTAGTACGATTTCGGTACTCCCAACACTCACACGGTGTGTGGCGGTGTCTATCACAATATCGCCAACCGCGTGTACGACCGTCTGTGTTGCTACAGGTCGCCGCAGTACCGAGGCAATGCGGGCAACTAACTCCTCTGACGAAAATGGTTTTACCACATAGTCGTCCGCGCCGGCGTTGAGTAGCGCGACCTTGCTCTCGGTGTCGCTCCGGCCAGTCAAGATAATAATAGGCGTGGTGATGTCGTCGGCTCGCAAGTTCCGGGTCAAAGTCGCACCGTCCATACCCGGCAGGGTTAGGTCAAGAATAATCGCATCGTAGTCCTTGTGGTAGAGGAGTATACGGCTATGCGCCTTCTCGCCATCCATAAGCATGTCGACCGCAAAGCCCTTATGCTCAAGGATTTTCTTTAGGTTCTGTGCAAGCACCTCCTCGTCTTCTACAATTAATAACCTCATACTTCATACTACCTTACTTCCCGCTACATGAATATCTCATGAAGATGGTGAAGACTACTCCAACACAAGCGTCTGCCCCATGGCGCGTGCGCCCCAGAGGTCTGCCGGCATCGTTTTGTACATCCGCATAATCCGCTCCGCGGCCGCCGGGTGGGCGCGTTTGACGTGGTTCCACATGATAATTTTGTTCAACAGCCCTTTTTCCGACAAGCTCCCTGCTCGATACTCGCACTCGGGGCACATAAGTAGTACTTTCATAATGTTATAGAAATTATTTAATAATATAGTTAAGTATCCTCAAGGTCTCTGGTTTTTGTGTGAAGAACGTGCTACTCTGTGAGTGTATTTATTAACAAACTAGCAAAACTTTTTTATGCAAAATCAAAAAGGATTCATCGGACTTCAGGTTTTGATAGCGATACTGGTCGGGCTCGTGGTACTCGGTGGCGGTGCATACTACGTCGTGCAACAGAATACGCCTTCGCAAACTCCGTCGGATAATTTGCAACAGTTGCCGACTCAGGTGGAACAACCACTTTCGAAAGATAGTCAATTGCCTCCCTCTACTTCTTCCTCAAAATCCTCTGTAGAGATAGTTTCTATGACTTATCCGTCTCTTACTTATCGCATCAATGATATAGAGCATAGGGATGCGTGGATACGAATAATTGATGTTCCCTCTGGCCTAGCAATGTGGGACGAAACGGAGATAAAGATAGGCACTCATGAAATAAATCTCGCAAGTCTTGTGCGATATGAGGACGTCAAGATTTCTCTACCCGCAGGTACGTATCGTCTGCGGTTGGAAGTATTTATAGGCGGCATAGGCAAGACGCTTGCTGAGAGCGGTACCTTTACTGTTCCTGGTAGCGTTGTAGCTGTACCTACATGCACTATTGGAATGACGTCGCCTGCAGGGAATGCGGTAACGCTAACTTGGACTTCAAAAAATGCCGACGAAGCATACATAGCTCATTCGCTTGGCAAGGGAGGAAGCGCAGTTATTTACGGACTTAATAACGGCAAAGAGGTTTCCCTTAATGGATCGGAAATGGTAAATATCGTTGCTAACCATTACTATTGGTTAGTGGTAAAAAACACGCGAGGCGCGACTGCTTGTTTCCAGGACGGAACTAGCCACTTCAATTCACAGAAAGAAATAGAGAATCCTCCAACAATGGGGTGACTCACCGCCACGGCAAGGTTTTGCCGTGGCGGCTGGTCTATCTTCATACTCTCTCCATACTTCATGAAGTAGAGTGGCGCTATGGCACTAGTTATCAAGCGGAGGTTTGTTGCACGCGCGCCTCTTTTCTTGCTCTCTATTCCCAACACGCTGTGGGTTGTGGCGCTTATTGTGGGTGCAGGAGTTGTCTTTGCGTTTGGCGTGTCGGCGTTTGTGGGGAGTCTTCAACACCCGTCTCAAAATGACTCTTCCATATTTGAGTCGCTCTACAAAGCGGGGTCGGCCCAAGCGTATGCAACTCCTGTGTCCGGCACGCTAAGCCCCTCCCAGGTGCTTGAGATGCACGTCGCAAACAACGGGAGTATTTATATAAAAGGCGCGGTTGTCACCGCCGTGTCCGGTGGCGCTGTTGTGGCAAGCGTTACGTGGGGGTCGGCCACCTTTCCTTGGAGGATACAATCGTCTTACCTAACGAGCGTTGCACAGCATGATGGCAAAAAGATTGCCCTCGCGGACCTGGCGGTAGGCGACCGCATCATCATCACTGGTACTATCAACAGTAATGCCACAGAGCCAACCATAGACGCCCAGAGCATACGCAAAAACTAATAGCTTCATGAAAGGCATTGTTTCCTCACGCTTTCTTCATGTACCCTCCAGTAAAGTGTTTTTAAATTAACAGTAGTTTTTAATATTAGATACATATTCATGAATAACACTACAGCGATTATCGGAGGAGTGGTAGCGGTCGTGCTAGTAGGAGGAATAATTTTTTACAGCATGGGAGCTGTAAACCCGTTTTCGACACAAACGCCGTCGACTACCGACGTGACCAATACTGGAACTACGGGACAAACCACTTCCTCTAGTCCAACACAAACGCCGGGAGCACCTGCCGCGGTTACCAATGCTACCGTTGTGTACTCTGACACTACCGCCGTGGTAGTGGGCACAGTGACTCCGAACGGCGCCTTCGCAAGCTACTGGTACGAATATGGCACGACGGGGAATCTGGGAAATAAGACAGAAAATCAAAGCATAGGTTCGGGCTATGCAAGCATTCCTGCACCGGGCTATATCTTGGGGCTGGCCAAAGATACGAGCTACTACTTCCGCCTTGTTGCTCAAAATCAATATGGAACCGCTACAGGCCTGCAGTACACATTCCACACCACCGTGGGCACGCCGCCACCCGTTGGCAGTGCCCCGACCATACAAACATCGGCGGCAAACGGGATAACTAGAACAACCGCAACGGTAAACGGAGAAGTGCTCCCAAACCGGGCATCGACGACCTACTGGTTTGAGTATGGCAAAACAACAAACCTGGGTGCAGTCACTACGCTCCAATCAGTAGGAAATGGTACTGCTACTCTGCCAGCCAGCGCCGTACTTCTTGGTCTTGACCCCACCACCACCTATTACTTCCGTATTGATGCTCAAAACCAATTTGGCACCAGGAATGGCACTATCCTCACGTTTAAAACTACAGGGCCTGCTACAGTGGCTCCCGCCACTCCCTCTGTCACAACCGGCAGTGCAGACAAGCTGACTTCCTCGGGGGCAACACTACACGGGACGGTTGTCCCTAACGGGGCTGATACGAAGTACTGGTTTGAGTATGGCACTGACTCGCTGTTTGGTTTGGCACTACTTCGTACTACCAGCCACGTATCCGCCGGAGCAGGCACGGTGGTGGTACCTATTGACACGGCGATTACAAATCTTAAAACAAAGACCACTTACTACTTCCGCATCGTAGCTCAAAACAACCTCGGTATCACAAAAGGAGGAAGCGCATCGTTTAAGACAAAGTAAAAACCTTGGCAGTTGTCAAGGATATGGTATCCTAAAAGCAAGAGGTGTTGGTTTCCCGTTAATCATTTAAAAATAGTATATGAAAATATATAACACAGGAATCGTTGCAGCTGTTTTGGCGCTTGGTCTCGTGGGTCCTATGGTCGCGCTCGCGGCCAGCCCATCGGCGGTCAACCTTGGTTCTGCGGGTGCTTTTGAGATTTTGGCAAAAACAGGGATATCAACTACGGGCTCAACGATGGTCACGGGTGACATCGGGGTGAGCCCCGCTGCCGCGACCTATATCACCGGGTTTGCCTTAACACTCCCTGCGGCAGGCGCTTTTTCTACCTCGGCGTTAGTTAGTGGAAAGGTGTACGCACCAGGCTACGCCAACCCAACCCCCGCTAACCTAACTACGGCGGTAGGCGACATGCAGACGGCATACACCGACGCTGCTGGGCGGGCAGCAGACGTCACCGAGCTCGGTGCCGGCAATATCGGCGGGCTGACTCTTGCCCCTGGTGTGTACAAGTGGGGCACCGGTGTCACGATACCAACCGACGTGACCCTTTCGGGCGGCGCGAATGATGTGTGGATCTTCCAGATAGCACAAACGCTCACTGTCAGCTCGGGTGTGCACGTTGTGCTCGCTGGCGGGGCGCAAGCGAGCAATATCTTTTGGGTGGTTGCGGGGCAGACGACCATCGGCACAACCGCTGTCTTTAACGGAAACATACTCGACCAAACAGCGATTGTCTTAAACACTGGCGCAACGCTAAACGGTCACGCACTGGCGCAAACCGCAGTTACCTTGGACTCGAACGCAGTCACTATGCCCGTAGTCTCTACTTCAGCCACTCCTGCAGTCCCTGCAACGCCAGCCACTCCAGCCGTGCCTGCAACGCCGGCCGTACCGACATCGGGGACAAGCACACCGACAGTACCAGCAGTCCCTGCTACGTCAGCGGTCCCTGCAACCCCTGCAGTGCCTGCAACGTCCGCCTCAACACAAACCACTTCTCAAGGTCAGGCGGTGACTCTTGGAAATGGGCAGGTGGTGTACATACGCTCTAACGGCTCGTTTGTTGATGCACAGGGAAACTCTGTATCAAACGCGACCGTTTCTGCTGCAGTTGGAGTGCAGCCCTCCGTTCCGGCTTCTGCGTTTGGCCAACAAGTTCGGGCGATAGCAGTCGACCTTAGACAAACGAGCCGTGGCGGTGATGTTACGACTCTCCAACAGTTCCTCATTTCTCAAAACAAAGGATCAGCCGCCGTGGCACTCGCCAACGTTGGTGCAACATCCTACTTCGGTTCTCTTACGCGCGCCGCACTGGCAGAGTTCCAAGCCAGCGTAGGTATCAGCCCAGCGTTGGGGAACTTTGGGCCCATAACTCGGGCGTATATGAGTGGGCAGTACTAATAGGATAAAAATATAAGGCACAAAACCGCCCCGCTTTAACTTTAAGCATGGCGGTTTTTGTTGTGCTCGACTTGCACTGAGCTTGTCGTTGTGCGGGATGCGAGAATCGAACTCGCGCCTACTGCTTGGGAAGCAGTCGTTCTACCACTGAACTAATCCCGCCGAGGTCAACACAGCTTGGCTTAGGCGGGCAGGCCCGCTCCAAGCGACGGCTGGTTGGCGTGTCTATAAAAAACAGATATACTATAGCCCATGCAAGCTACGGTTACCATTTACAGCACGCCGACCTGCCATTTTTGCAAAATGGCAAAAGATTTTTTTGCAGAAAAAAATGTCGCGTACACCGACTATAACGTGGCGCAAGACGCGGCGAGGCGCGAGGAGATGATAAAGCTCACTGGCCAGCTCGGCGTGCCGACCATCGTCGTGAGCGGCGATGTCATGGTCGGCTTCGACCGTGCCAAGCTCGCCGCCAAGTTGGGTATTGAGGAATAGGTATCAATGGATACCTGCCAGACTTGCATGCCTCTATAGCTCAATGGATAGAGCAATTCCGTCCTAAGGAAGAGATCTAGGTTCGACTCCTAGTGGAGGCACTAGAGGAAATCGTAGGGCCGACGTGTTAGTCGGCCTTCCGACCGAAGCGTCGGGATTCAACAGATAGAACAGCCCTGCCCTTCGGGGTAGATGTGGGTGCAATTCCTGCCGGGGGCACAAAAGATAGAAATGTTCCGCTTGCGCGGAATTTTCTGCTTTTGTGCCGGGCGCAGCGATGTTTTGCACTTGCAAAACCGCGAGCCGGGGTCGCGAACAATTTTGCTGACGAGTAAAATCGATTTGTGATCATAGGATAAAAAAGTCCCACCATATTTCAGACGGGACATTGCTAGGTTTGGGGATATATTACCGGATGATTTTGAGCTCGGTGACCTCAGTGTCATCGTTGAGCGTTAGCTCATAACCCTCGCACTCGCCGAGGTTAAGCTCGCCAAGCCGCTCGACCATTTCGGTTTTGCCAGCGCATATGGCTTGGCCCATCGCTTGAATCAGCACTGCATGCCCGACCACCAGCATTGACCGGATATGCACATGGATCAACAGATTGTATACCACAGCCCATGCCGCGATACCATGTTCGCGAACCACCTCGCCGCCTTGCTGGGCGTAATAGGCAGAGCACGGAGCGTAGAGCAACTTCTCGAAAAGAGCATCGAGAACTTTGCCCTGCTCGGAGGTGGTGTCGGAGTAGAGCGCGTCAAACTTGATGACACTCGACTCTAACGTTTCTGAAACCAGTGCGGCCGTGGAGACCGTGCGGACGGCTGGCGAGGCGGCAATGATGTCGAAGGTAGGCGCTCCCAGCGTTTGGCGGCGCTTGCGGGCTTGCTCGACACCCAAAGCGCCAAGGGGGCGCAAAATATCGTCGGGACCCGCCAGTGCGCGGGCGTGGCGCAACGCTAATAACTGCATCGAACGGCTCCTATGTTTGCCCCGTAGGGCAGTTTCAATTCCATCGCAACTATGGCATACTTCCCACATATATGCAACTAATTACGGGTTTTAGCAAATTGGGTAAAAATGACGCCGCCGTAGCCGGTGGCAAGGGCGCGTCATTGGGCGAGATGACCCAAGCAGGCATACCGGTGCCGCCGGGGTTTGTTATTGTTGCCGGGGCGTTTGAGCGGTTTTTGCAAGAGACGGATTTGTTGCAAGAGATAGATGCCATTCTCCACGGTGTTGACCACAAAGAGATGCACACGGTCGAGCACGCTTCGGAGAAAATACAGGCACTGATTTTGGCCGCGCCGATGCCAGCCGATATTTCTAAAGAAATAGAAAA
>JAUSIO010000067.1 GCA_030647845.1 bacterium | reverse complement strand
CGCGCAGGAGCACCACCTCAGTACTAAACGCTTTAGGGATAATCTGCCGGTAGTTGGGGAAGGTGCCGTCGATAAGCCGGCTGGTGTAGTAGATATTGTCTATATGTGTCGAGAGTTGGTTGTCGTTGTAGTAGATTTCCACATCGACTTTTGCGGCGTCGAGTATGCGCATCAACTCGGCGGCGTTACGCACCGGCAACAACAACTGCGGCACCACGCCACCTTGGCGGAGTGGTACGGTTTTCTCCGCAAGACGAAACGAGTCTGTCGCCACCGCAGTTAATGTGTTGCCATCGCTATAGAGCAATACGCTTTGGAGCTCGGGCTTTACGGTTGATGTTGAAGCGCAATATGCAACACTGCGTATAGCACGTGCCAAGTCGGCACTTTTGAGTGTAAATGAGTGGTCGGCCGCGACACGCGGCAGTGTGGGGAAGTCGTCGTGTGGAATAGTTTTTATCGAGGCTGACGCACGCTCTGTTTCGACTTTAAACAATTCCCCCACAAGTGAGCATGTTACCACCTTACTGCGTACATTGTTTAAAAACCCCACCAACACCGCGGCTGGCACAGCAACCGTGCCGTTTTGTGTACTTTTTACAGGAGTAATAACTTCAACCCCACACTCGAGGTTGGTCGCCCGCATAGTGAGTCTCCCTTCGTTGACAGACAAAAAAATACTCGCAAGTACTGGGAGATTTGGACGTCGCTCTGCAAACCGTGCGACTATAGAGACTGTTGTGCACAAACTCTCTGTGTTAGTTTCGAATCTCATATCTTTTCTAAAAAACTACTAGTCGCTCTATTATGGGTGTTGATTGGTGGGATAATTCGAATATATCCTTGTGTGACAATATCTACATAGGAGGTTCCAAAACTAACTACCTGTGTAAAAAGTAGAGTTGTTTGTGTGGGTAGTGTGGTTTTATAGATTTTCGCCATATGTTTTTCACTTGTTGTTAGTATAGTTATCAACATCATTTCAACATCAGGCGGAGCTGTTGAAGTTCTTGCGAGAGTACACTGTCGTTACGTAAATCATTTTTTATTTTTTCGCACGAGTGTATCACGGTGGTGTGGTCGCGACCGCCGAGCTTGTTGCCGATAGTTGGAAATGAGATTTTAAAGTCCTCCCGCAACAAAAACATAATCATCTGCCGAGGCCGTACCACTTCTTTTCGGCGTGTCTTTTCGTATATACTCGCCTCCTCGACGCCATAAAAGTTTGCAATCATCTTTACAACATCTGGCACAGACACCATTTTTTTAAACACACTCGCCGCGCCGCGCAACAACACTTTTGCATCGGCAACCGTAAGTGTCTCGCCTCGCATCTCAAATTGTATCAACAACAGGTTGAGCGCACCCTCGAGTTCTCGAACGTTTCCCTCGACCTCGTGGGCGAGATACTCCAAAACTTCGTCGGGGAATATAACATTGTGCGCAGCCGCTTTTGAGCGCACAATCGCCAAGCGTGACTCATGGTCTGGAGGTGTCACCGAGATAATCATACCGGCGTTAAACCGGCTACGTAGCCGCTCCTCAATACCCTGTATGAGGTTAGGGTGCTGATCGCTCGAAAACACCAGCTGTTTGTTGTTGTTGTGTAAGTAGTTAAATAGATGAAAGAATTCCTCCTTTGTTTTTTCCATCTTCGCCAAAAACTGCACATCGTCCATAATAAGCAGGTCATACTGGCGGTATTTTTCTTTAAAACCCTGCACCTTACCCGACTGCACCGATGACACATAATCCATAGAAAACTTTTCTGATGTGACATATTGCAACTTGCGGTCCGGCGCATTGATACGAAAATAGTTCCCTATCGCTTGTATTAAGTGTGTTTTTCCCAAACCGGTGGGTCCGTAGACTAACAGCGGGTTGTAGGCGATACCCGGTTTGCGTATGACTGCCTGCGCCGCCGCGTGTGCGAGCTCGTTGAAGGGCCCCACAATAAACGACGAGAGTGTAAAGCGCGGATTGAGGTTTGTTTTTGCATGCACACTTTCGAGTGGCAACTCTGAAAGGGCGGGAGGCACTACCCTTGGCTCGTCGGCCTTTTTTGGGCCGCGGGAGATAATATACTCGATAGCACGCACACTGTCCGAGAGGCCGCGCAAACTACGCAAGATATCTTTGTGGAACTTGGTTGACAACCAGTCGCGGGCAAACTGGCTGGGCACACCCAAATACACCACCCCCTCTTCGACCCGGACCACATGCGTATCTTTGAGCCACGTATTAAAATTTGGTTTCGAAATAGTGAGCTCAAGCTCAACCAACGCGTTTTCCCAAAGTTCTTTTGTGGTCGTCATAATAATCGTGGAGTTAAGCATACGCCCCACTGTCGGCAAGGTCAAAAAAGCCGATTGGTGCACAAGGTGGGGAAAAAGCGGGGATAACCCCCGCTTGACTAGAATGATGTAGGCAGTTTGGTATACTGCTTATATATTTATATATGGAAAAAACGAAGAAGATTAAATCGCTTGTCAAAACCACCTACGGCGAGTTTGTCGTTACCTTTGAGCGCGAGCCGGACATGGGCGGCTTTATGGTACGGGTGCCTAAAAAACCCGATGTTATCACGTGGGGGAAGACAAAGTCGCATGCCGAGCGTATGGCAAAGGAAGCTATCGAATGCTCTGTCGAAGGGGAGGTGCTTATTGCCGCCGAACAAGAAGGACTTATTACGATAAAAAAACAGCGCGTGCCTGCATGAGCATCATCCCGATACTTTCGGCGCGCGAAGTTCTCCGCCGCCTACAACGAGCTGGTTTTCATATCGTCGGGTATAAAGGTAGTCATGCGAAACTCTACAACCCCGCGACCGACAAACGCACTGGTGTACCAATACATCCAGGTGACCTTGGACGCAAACTTATTACGGAAATTCTCAAACAGGCGGGCATCAAACCAAAAGACTTTTTGAAGTTATAAAATACGGAATTGATAAAATTCTGAATTTGTTCTATATTGTCACGCAGAAAGAATCCTTTACAATAAGGAGGCAACAGTGCCAAAAATTACCCTCGTGGCAATCAGCCACAAAGTGTTGGGCCAAAAGGTCGCGGAACTGATGTCGGACGAATGCGAAACTCGATTCTCGAAGGAAATTGTACCGCTCATCACGAACAATTCGTGGCTATTTTGTGAGGGTGACCTTAGGAGCCCTCTTTGGCCTGGAAATCCGAGCTATCTCCCTCGTCTGATTCGAACTAGTCCGAGCCTAGCTGCTTCAAGAAAGACACCAGTTCTGGGTTTTGTCGACTCACGTTGTAAAGAAAGTCTAAAAAAACGCCAACTAAGGGATAGAGATATTAAAGTAATAATGGGATTTTACATCCACTTTGTGGTAAAACCAAAAACCCCAAATAGTATCTCGGAGGCACTTCAAGCCCTAAAGGAGAGTAATGGTAATGCTCCTCTTGAACTCATAGTCCAACCTAACCACGAGATCAGAGCGACCGCGGTCCGAGTTGTTCGGTATGCAGAAGCCTACGACGCGTCTCACATTAGGCATCTTCAAAAGGTCTCCCAAACCAACGAGTGCTTTGTTCTCGCAGGTTCCGCTCACTGCGTCAGCCTCCATTTAAAAACTGGATGGGATATTAAAGTTCTCCGTCCAGAGTCTGATGTGGAAAGTCTCGTCAACGGTTACTACTCTGGTTATGTATGCCCACGGTTACTCTGTGGCAAACTGTGAGGTAAGCACAAAATCGCTACACAGCCGCCCCACAAAGGCGGCATTTTCTTTTATTTACTATTGTGATATTGTTCTAGTTAACTATGTCCGTAACCTACCAACCAAAAAAGCGCAAACGGGCTCGGAGCCACGGGTTTTTGAAGCGCACAAGCACCCCGGGCGGCAAAAAAACCATTCTGCGCCGCCGTCGCAAAGGCCGTACCCGCCTGACTGTAGGGCAGACCCGCTAATTTCTCGCTATGCTTCCAAAAAAACGGCGGTTGAGCGCGGCTGAGGTGCGGGAAGTGCTCGCTCGGGGCAAGACCTTTCGGGTGGGTCAGTATGTGGGTAAGTTGCTCGCGGGGCGCCCCACTCTAGGGGTTGCGGTCATCGTCTCAAAAAAAGTTGCCCGCAAAGCCACAAGCCGCAATACCCTACGGCGCAAGGCATATCTTGAGCTAGAGAGTCTTACACTCCCCCCTTCGGGCTCGCTCGCGCTCTTCGTTAAAACTCCACAAAAATAATTACTTATTAGTGAGTCCTATTGAACTATGTTTACCACTTTTCTTACCCAGCCAATTTACAACGGATTTGTGTTTCTTATTGGTGTTATGCCGCAAGGTGACGTTGGGTTGGCTATTATTGCGCTCACACTCGTTATCCGCATTATTTTTTATCCGGCATTTACTTCCTCTATCCGCACCCAGATGGGCATGCAACAGGTACAAGGACAACTCGACGAGGTAAACAAAAAATACAAAAATGACAAAGACGCGCGCGCGCGCGCGACCATGCAACTTTTTAAAGACAACAACGTCAAGCCGTTCAGTGGGTTTTTAGCGCTCTTGGTACAAATACCAGTATTTATTGCTCTCTACTTTGCCTTTTTTAACCAAGGACTGCCCACCATAGCGACAGAGCTGCTCTACTCGTTTGTACC
>JAUSIO010000010.1 GCA_030647845.1 bacterium | reverse complement strand
TGTTCTCGTCCACCTCGGCGCGGATGCCCGCAGCTTTTAATTTATCTAGAACTTCTTGCGCATATTTCGCGTGTCTATCCGACACACTCAATACCTTGGCTTGCACAGGTGCGAGCCATAGCGGGAATGCGCCTCCGTAGTGCTCTATAAGCACGGCGGCACAGCGCTCGAGCGAGCCCGTGATTGCCGAGTGTATCATCACAATCCGCTCCTGCTCGCCTTTTTCGTTTACACAGGCAAGGTCAAAGCGCTCCGGCAAGTTCATATCAAGTTGGATGGTTGCCACTTGCACTTCGCGACCAGTGGAGCTCAAAGCAATAAAGTCGAGTTTGGGGCCATACAGTGCTGCGTCACCTGGGCCATCAACGTAGTCGGCGCCACGCTCTTGCGCAATCTCGCGTAATTCTTGTTCGGCCTTGTTCCAAATCTCCGGCGTGCCGAGATATTTCTCTGGCACAGCTGGGTCGCGGAACGAGAGCCGCACGCGCAGGGTAAAGCCGAACGTTTTATAAAAGGTATCAACAATATCCCAGATTTTTAAAAATTCTTCTTTGATTTGGCTCGTGCGGCAAAAAACGTGGCTGTCGTCTTGGGTAATCGAGAGCACGCGCGTGAGCCCACCAAGTTCACCACTTTGTTCGTCGCGGTAGACCATGGTTGTCTCGGCATAGCGCTGTGGCATTTGCCGGTAGCTGTGCGGCTTGCGTGCAAAAATCTGCGTGTGGTGTGGGCAGTTCATCGGCTTGAGCGCGTACTCGCGCCCTTCGCGCGAGGTAATGCGGAACAGTTCATCGGCAAATTTGTCCCAGTGCCCGCTCGTTTCGTACAGGTCTTTTTTGGTGATGTGGGGGATTGTCACGCGCTCGTAACCATACTTCGCTCGTAGCTCCCAGACATAGTCGTCTAGTTCTTGGCGCAGTACCGTGCCCTTTGGTGTCCATAATGGAAGTCCCGAGCCAACCAAATCAGAAAAGGTAAAAAGGTCTAACTCCTGTCCCAACTTCCGATGGTCATTCTCTCCCAACGTATCCATGTTTTTGCATCATAGCACTTTCATCTGCTCGGCGACAATCGAGAGTTCGCCATTTCGGTTTGAGAGGCGGCCTTTGAGGGCTATGCAGGTTTCGGGTTTTAAGATGTCGCGGTGCTCTACAAAATTTTTGGGGAAGACGACTGCCTCGATTGAGCCGCTTTGGTCGGAGAGTTTTATAAACGCCATCTGGTCGCCTCCACGGGTCAAGATAACACGGACATCCTCTATCATCCCGGCGGCGACCGTAGTCACGCCCGGCTGAGTGTGCGTTTTAAGCTGGCCGATGGTCATCGGTCGGCGCTCAAGTTTTTCCTTAAACTGGTCCAAGGGGTTGCCCGATACATACAACCCAAGTAGCTCTTTTTCCCACGCAAGGCGTTGACCCATGGTGGCCGGTGGTGCTGGCTCGAGATGTATATCGCTCGTGCCGCCGCCGAGCGTCGAGAAAAGCGATTCGTGTGACTGCTCTTTTGTGGCGTCGCGGTGGTAGAGCAGAAGACGCTCGATATTGTGGAGCATCACGCCGCGCTCGCCGAGTTGGTCAAGTGCGCCGCACTCAACCAGCGACTCAAGTCCTTTTTTATTTAATCCTTGGTCGTCCACTCGGCTCAAAAAGTCGGAGAGCGATATAAATTGTCCACCCACTTTGCGCTCGGCAATGATCGAGTCAGCAACGCCGCTACCAAAATTTTTTATAGAGTAGAGCCCGAAGCGGATTGAGTCTGAAGCATTCGGCGCAGTATTTTTTTCCGGAACCGCAGAAAAATCTTTTTCGGAAGCGTCCCCTATATGACCTGCAGCTGGAGAAAGAGATTTTTCTGCGGTTCCAACAACAATCACCGTAAAGTCACCAAAACTCTCGTTTATGTCGGGCGGCAAGACCGGCACCCCCATACGTTTGCACTCGGCGACCATCGTCGCAATGGTGTCGATGTTCCCCGACTCTGCCGTGAGTACTGCCGCCATATAGAGCGCAGGGTAGTTTGCCTTCATATACGCGGTTTGGTATGCCACTTTGCCGTAACTCGCCGCGTGTGCTTTGTTGAACCCGTATGCCGCAAATGGTTCAATCAATCTCCACAATTTCTCTGCCAGCGAGCGCGACAGCGTGCCGTACTCGATAAATCCCTTAATTAATTTTTCTTTCTCCGCCTGCATCACTTCGGGGATTTTTTTGCCCATTGCGCGGCGTAAAGTGTCGGCCTCGAGCCACGAGTAGCCGCCGAGTTTGATTGCCGTGAGCAACACGTCGTCTTGGTAGACAATCAATCCATACGAGGTGTCTAAATAATCCTGCATTCTCGGGTCGAGGTAGTGCACCAGGTGGGGGTTGTGCTTGCGTTCGATATAAGCGGGGATAGTCTCCATAGGCCCCGGGCGGAAGAGCGCCACCATCGCGTTGATGTCGTGGATAGTTGTCGGTCGTAGCTCTTTGAGGTAGCGCGTCACCCCCGCGCCGTTGAGCTGGAAGGTGCCTTCGGTCTCACCGCGCGCGAGCATCTCGAATGTTTTTTTGTCATCGAGGGGCACCTGTTCGATGTCAATTTTTATTCCGTGGACTTTTTTGACTAACTGCACCGCGTGCGCCAAAATTGCCAAGTTGCGGATACCAAGAAAGTCGAATTTGAGGAGTCCCGCATCCTCAATCGAGTGCATGTCGTACTGCGTGATTATTTTTCCGCCCTTTGGGTCGAGCTGGAGCGGCGCGTACTCGACCAAAGGTTTTGGTGATATCACGATACCAGCGGCATGCACCGAGATATGTCGCGCGCAACCTTCGAGTTTCTTGCCGAGGTCGATAATTTCTTTTGCGTCATCTTCCTCGTTGTAGATTTTTGCCAGCGCGGGGTTGTCTGCGAGCGCACGCTCGAGCGTCATCGGGAAGCCCTGCGAGCCAAAAGGGATTTCTTTCGCTATCCGGTCGCCTAAACCGTAGGGGTAGCCAAGTGCGCGCGCGACATCGCGTACGACGCCGCGCGCGAGCATGGTACCAAAGGTGCCGATTTGTGCGACGTTATGCACGCCATACTTTTTGCGCGCATACTCAATCACCTCGTCGCGGCGGTTGTCGGCGTAGTCCATGTCTATGTCGGGTGCTGATGGTCGCTCGGGGTTTAAAAATCGCTCAAATGGGAGTTTATACTCCAGAGGGTCGACGTTGGTGACGCCTATGGCATACGTAACCAAAGAGCCCGCGACCGAACCGCGTATCGTCGTTAAAATGCCGTTTTTGCGCGCAAAATCGAGCAGGTCGGCAACGACCAAAAAGTACGGCGAGTATCCTTTGTCGCAAATTATTTTATATTCGTACTCGATACGCTCGCGCACGGCGGGCGACTGTGGTATCCCGCGGCGTTTGAGTCCTGCCTCAATCAACACGCGCAATTCTTTGTCGTATGAAGAGTTTTTTGGTATGGGGAAGTTGGGGAACACCCACGAGCCGAGTGTGAGTTCTAGGTTGCAGTGCTCGGCAATCTCGAGTGTTTTTGCAAGTTGTGCAGGCGTGTAGCGCGCTTCCATCTCAGTTTTGGTTGGAAAATGGAAATTCTCTTCTTCCACGTAAGTGTCACTCTCCTCTTGCACACCGCGATTCTCAATCGCGCGCAGCGTTGTCCACGCGCGGCGGTCCGCGGGCGATAGGTAAAAAATTTCTGGCAGCGCTACCTCTGTACTTTTCGGGTCGAGCGCGAGTACGCCTTCGCGATGCCGCTTGAGCATGTCGTTCGTGACAACTGGCCCTCCTGTATGTTCAGCAAGATTCGACTCGGTAACAATTGCAAGTAAGTTTTTGTAGCCCGTGTAATTTTCTGCGTACAACAAGAGGCGTCTGCCTGCCCTGAGCGAAGTCGAAGGGTTATTTTCTATCTGTACATCCACGCCGACAATAGGTTTCAAGCCGGCACTCGTACACTCTTTAATAAATTCGATTGCGCCGTAGAGGTTGCCGCGGTCGGTCAATGCCAACGCGGTGCATCCTTGCGCCGCGGCCGCCCGCACCAACTCCGGCAATTTTGGCAGTGCCTGCAAAAGAGAGTAGTGCGAGTGCGCATGCAGGTATACAAACTTCGCGGACATATAGTGGAGTATACTCCTTGCTTGCTCTCTTCCACCAATTCCTTTATTGTTGCATTGGATAGAATATGTAAAGGAGACTAGACGTGGCTAAGATTGCGATTATCAGCCAAAGCAGGGAGTATCGCCCCGGTAGGATTTTGGCAGGAAAGGCAACCAAGGCGGGACATAGCGTCACTATATATAACGATTCCTTGGATCGTTCGGATATTCTCAATCCGGATGCAATTTTCCTCGAACTTGAAACGTCAAACTTCGACGACGAGCATGGCGTTTGGATCCTTTTCGTTCGTGGTACGGATGGACAACAAATGTGGCAATCTTTTGCACCCGATCTGACACGTGGACAAATCGCAGAAGCGGCCATGAAGAAGCTTGACGAATCATTCCCTCCGCTACCGCGTGATGCTGTCGGATTCGTCTGAGCTGGATGACCCCAGAATAGAGCTGTGTAAGCAGCTCTTTTTCTTTTGATACTATTGAGTAATGAAATTTCTGATTGGTGTCGACGAGGCGGGGCGCGGGCCATTGGCGGGGCCGGTCGGGGTTGGTGTGGTGATAGCACCAAAAATTTTTAATATCAAAAAAGCATTCCCCGGTGTTGCCGACTCGAAGGTGTTGAGCGCAAAAAAGCGCGAAGAAATATACAAACTACTACAGCAAGCACAGCGCGAAAAAACACTACGATATATCGTAGTGTTTGCCTCGGCGCGGGTTATAGACGATATTGGCATAACAAAAGCCGTGCGCCGTGCGGTATATAGAGGAGTGCGGACGCTTGCGCCTCGAAATGCCTTAGGTGCGCCCATAACAATACTTCTTGACGGTCTTCTGCATGCGCCGCCAGAATATAAACAACAAACGATTATCCATGGCGACGCCACGGAGCCGATTATTTCGCTCGCTTCGATTGCGGCAAAGGTCTGCCGCGACGCGCTGATGCGTACAGCCGCAAAAAAATATCCAGAATACGGTTTCGAAGTCAACAAAGGATACGGCACAAAAAAGCACTATGCCGCGCTACGCCGCCACGGATTGTGCGTTATCCACCGTAAGAGTTTTTGCAAAAATACCAGACGTAGGTAATAATACACAAGGGTTCGAGTAGTACATTAATTTTGTGCAACCACTTCGGGGGAAGTTGTGACGGCTCGTTTAAGAAAGTTTACAGACGAACAAGGGGCGGAAACTCAGGGTTGTGCCTGTATAGGATGCCAACGAAACGGAGGATTTGAGGGGAAGCTGGTGCTTTGTATGACGCTACATGACGCTCCTCCAGATGAGAAGCCAAGACTAAGGACAATAAGCAAAAAGTGCTCCGACAAGGTATTTCCTGGCTCTCTGCGCTAGTGCACACTAGCGCTTTTCTTTTTTATCCACATATAGTAGTATCCTACTATGGTAGTCCGCATGAGGCACACCCGGGCGCACACGGCAAACCGCCGTTCCCACCACGCGCTCGTGGCACAGACATTCGCGAAGTGCGAATGTGGTGCGATGCGCGTGTCGCATCGCGCGTGCCCGAGCTGCGGCCGCTACCGTGGGCGAGTTGCTGTCGACCTGGCTGCGCGTGTGCAGTCAAAGATGGCGAAGAAAGCGAAAAAAGATACCGCGCAAAAGTAATTGTTCCGTTTCTTTTTGTGCTCTCGGGGCGTTTGATGTTCTTTTTGAAATATGGCAAACCGACACCTCTCGAGGTCAGTAGTACTCCAAACACTCTTTGAGTGGGATTTCCGGAGTTACCCGAGTGCCGTGGCACGCGAGACCTTGGTGCGCAATGTAGAGGAGTTTGCTCCCGCCGCGGGCGACTTGCCGTTTATGGAGGAGTTGTTACAAGGCACTATCGCCCGCCGCAACGATATCGACCTGGTGATAGAAAAAGCGGCGCCCGAGTGGCCTCTCCAGCGCATTGCGCTGGTCGACCGCAATGTCTTGCGGCTCGGGCTCTGGGAACTTTTGTTTGCCGACCGCGACAAAGTGCCGGCAAAAGTTGCGAT
This sequence comes from bacterium, assembly GCA_030647845.1. Lineage (GTDB taxonomy): Bacteria > Patescibacteriota > Minisyncoccia > Phycocordibacterales > SBAW01 > GWA1-54-10. The sequence continues at coordinate 3,720 of JAUSIO010000010.1, read as the reverse complement.
TAACGAATCGATAGAACTTGCAAAAAGTTTCGGTGGCGAAAATAGCGGCCGCTTTGTCAACGGAGTCCTCGGTGCGGTGTACAAAGAGCTCGGCGAGCCGGGCAAAGACGAAACCTCCAAAAAAAGAAAAGTGGTGCCCTACGAGCAGATGCCACAGGAGCTTTTGGGCGGTGCGGTGGTCTATGCGCGACACCAAGGCGACCTCTACCTTGCGCTGGTGCACGACATCTTTGGGCACTGGACACTCTCGAAGGGTAAAATTGGCGACAAAATAAAAAACGAGACCGTTGAACAAGCAACCATTCGCGAGATTAAGGAGGAAATGGGTCTCGACATTGTTATTAAAGAAAAAATCGGTGAGAACGAATATGTCGCGAGCGACCCGCATGTAGGCAAAAAGCGCAAACACGTTTCGTATTTCCTTGCTGAGTCCCCGTTTGACGAGGTGGTGCTCAAACAAACCGGCGGGCTCGACGATGCACGATGGTTCCGCCTGCAAGACGCGCTCGAACTCAATTTTTACGAGGATATGCTACCGATTGTTATTAAGGCAGTGCAGAAATTAACAAGTACAACTAAACAACAAACAATAGACAAGAAATAAAACGTCGTTCTAGTTGTATTTATTGTATTTATCGTTTTCATTATGAACAAAGATATAAAAACGTTCGAAGACATAGTCGGCGTCTCTTTTGCCGATGCCGCTCTTTTGCGGCAGGCGTTTACGCACCGCTCCTATATCAATGAGCATCGAGGCGAGGCGCAGGGACACAACGAGCGGCTCGAGTTTTTGGGCGATGCCGTACTCGAACTTATCTCGACACATTTTTTGTACGAAAAATATCCCGAAAAAACAGAGGGTGACCTAACTGCCTACCGAGCTGCCTTGGTCAACACCAATACGCTCTCGGACACCGCGGCGGCTCTTGGAATGAACGATTACCTACTCTTGAGCCGCGGCGAAGCAAAGGACAACGGCCGCGCGCGCGGCGTACTGTTGGCAAACGCGTTCGAGGCGGTGGTGGGCGCAATCTACCTAGACCAAGGATACGAATCCGCGCGAACGTTTATTACGAAATATTTGTTTCCTAAGATAGACGAGATTGTCAAAAAGCGCCTATGGCAAGATGCCAAGTCGGCACTGCAAGAAAAAGTACAGGAAGTAGAGGGTGCGACACCATCGTACTCGGTGATTAAAGAAACTGGTCCCGACCACGCACGTGAGTTTACGGTTGGTGTGTATGTTAAAGAAAAACTTTTTGCGCAGGGCGAAGGCAAAAGCAAACAAGAGGCCGAACAAGACGCCGCCCGCGCCGCCCTCGACCAAAAGGGGTGGTAAAAGCGGATATGCTATACTAACGAAATGGCGGCGATAGATTGGACAGACATACAAAAAAATATGCGGGTCAGTGGGTGGCGCTTAAGGACGATGAAGAAACAGTCGTCGGGCACGGCGCAACTCTGCAAGAAGCCATAGATATGGCAAAAGCATGTGGATATGACGACCCTATTGTCACCGTTATGCCCCGCGAAATAATTACTTTTATAGGTGGATATGGAGTTTCGTTATAGCAGTGGGTCAAAAGGGATTTTTTAGTATTTTCATCGTCAAATTTGATTTACTGAAAGAAGAGGTAGAGTTAAAACAGAGAGCATAGACCGAACAAGAAACCGCCCACTCTGCCTTGGAGCAAAAGGGGTGGTAAAATAGCAAGCAATGCGGCTCAGGAGTATAGAATTAAGCGGGTTTAAGTCGTTTGCAAAAAAGACGCCTTTGCAGTTTGCCTCGACGGTGACGGCGATTGTGGGCCCGAACGGCTCTGGTAAAAGCAATATTGCCGAGTCGTTTCGTTTTGTGCTGGGCGAGCAGTCGATGAAAAACATGCGCGGTCGCCGCGGTGAGGATATGATTTGGAATGGCTCGAGTGCCTCGCCGCGCGCAGGGCGCGCGGCGGTCAAACTGATTTTTGATAATAGCGACCGAGCGTTGGCGCTTGATTTTGACGAGGTTGTTATCGAGCGCGTGGTACATCGCGACGGCGGCAACGACTATGTGCTCAACGGTTCTGTCGTGCGCTTGCGCGATATTGCCGAACTGTTAGCGCAGGCAAATATCGGCTCCTCGGGGCACCATATTATCTCGCAAGGCGAGGCGGACCGAATTCTCTCGGCATCAGCGCGCGACCGCCGCAAAATGTTAGAGGATGCACTCGGGCTCACTGCGTATTTATACAAACGCCAAGAGGCAGTGCGCAAGTTGGAGAAAACTGCCGAAAATATGCGCGAGGTCGAGAGTTTGCGCCGCGAGCTAGCGCCGCATATCCGTTTTTTACAGGGACAGGTAAAAAAAATAGAAGAGTCGCAAACACTGCGTACCGACCTGCTATCCTTGTACCTCGAGTATCTCAAGCGCGAAAGTGTCTATCTTAGTGCGGCCGAGACTCTCGCTCGAAAGGAGCTCGATGCGCCGCAGCGCGAACATGCCACCATTGATGCAACCATAGCCCAGGCGCGAGAAGAACTTAGTGTGGCAGGTCGCAGCGACAGCAAAACGCAAGAGTTAATACAGCTCGAGCAAGAAAGCCGGGTGGCGGCCGCGACCCGCGAGCGCGCGACCCGCGAGCTCGGGCGTGTCGAGGGCGAACTTGCTTTGAGCGAGCGTTTGGGTGTAGTACAGGAAGAACATATACCTAGACAAGAGGCGCGCGCCTTTGCCGAGGGGCTCCTGTACCTCAAAACCATTACAGACGTGGTTGTTGCGGCAAAAAAATTTTTGGACAAAATAGGGAAGCCCACCTCGTCTGCCAGCCACGACACGGCAACACTGGTTGTCAAAAAGTCGGCACTCGAGAAAGAGTTAGACACATTACAAACCAGAGAACATTACACTGCGAGGTCGGTCGAGGTGTTGCGTAAAGAAATAGAAACCGAAAAGAACCAAAACCGCGAAGCCGAACGGGAGTTGTTTGCGGCGATGGCACGCCGTAGCGAGTTGGGGGCGGCTCTCGTGGGCCTCCGTGCCAAGGAAGAGCTCCTCAAACACGAGCGCGAAGAGTTTAAAGTCGAGTTGGGCGAGGCGGCGGCACTCCTTGGCCGCGATGTCCTTGCGTACGAATCATACAAATTTTCTGCACCGGATGAGCCGAGGAGTGAGCAGCCGCAACGGCACCGCAAAATCGAGCGGATAAAGATACGGCTCGAAGAGAGCGGTGCGGGTGGCCACTCTGAAATACTTAAAGAACACCAAGAGACAACACAGCGCGACCAATTTTTGGCGCGCGAACTTGCCGACCTAGCCTCCTCGGCGAGCGCCCTCAACGCGCTTATCGACGATTTACACAAGACACTGGAGGTGCGTTTTGCGAGCGGTATCGAAAAAATAAATACCGAGTTCGAAACCTTTTTTAAATTGATGTTTGGTGGCGGCACGGCGGCACTTTCGTCCGTACGGTCTGACCTTGGGAGCCACGAGTTAAGGTCAGACCTTGGAGACGAACAAATCGAAGTAGAAAATGGAATCGAAATTGCAGTCTCCTTGCCGCACAAACGGGTAAAAGGGCTCGAGATGCTCTCGGGTGGTGAACGCGCGCTTACCTCTATAGCGCTTATTTTTGCGATGTCGCAAGTCAACCCGCCGCCGTTCTTGATTTTAGACGAGACCGACGCGGCGCTTGACGAAGCAAACTCGCGGCGTTATGGCGATATGATAGAGAATCTTGC
>JAUSIO010000059.1 GCA_030647845.1 bacterium | reverse complement strand
TAGGACGGACCTATGTATACATAGGTCCGTCCTATGGAGTCGATAATAAAAAAATAATATGGCAAAACAAATTCTATTTAACGAGCGGGCGCGCCGCGCACTGAAAAGCGGCATCGACAAAGCGGCAAACGCGGTGAAGATTACTTTGGGGCCGCGCGGGCGCAATGTTGCACTCGATAAAGGCTACGGCGGCCCGACCATTACCAACGATGGCGTTTCTATCGCCAAAGAAATTTCGTTCTCCAACAAGTTCGAAAATATGGGCGCCGAGATTGTGAAGGAGGTAGCAAGCAAGACAAACGACATCGCCGGCGACGGTACCACCACCTCGGTAGTGCTCCTGCAAGCGCTTGTGGAAGAGGGAATGAAAAACGCTGAGTTAGGTGTTTCAGTTATGGGTGTACGCGCAGGGATAGAGAAGGCCACTGCCGAGGCGGTGGTGGCGCTAAAAGGACTTGCTAAAAAAATAAGTAACGATGGAGAGATCCGCCAGGTCGCGACTATCGCTGCAGAGTCGCAGGAGATAGGCGCAATTATTGCTGACACCATTAAAGAAGTTGGCAAAGACGGAGTGGTAACGGTGGAAGAAAGCCAGTCTTTGGGGATTGAAAAAGAGGTGGTCGAAGGGCTAGAGTTCGACAAGGGCTACGTCTCGGCTTACATGGTAACCGACTCCTCTAGGATGGAGGCTGCGCTCAAGGACCCGCTTATCTTGATTACCGACAAAAAAGTGTCATCGGTACAGGAGATTTTGCCGATATTGGAAAAGGTCGCGCAAAGTGGTAAAAAAGAGCTAGTAATTATCGCCGACGATGTCGACGGCGAGGCACTCACTACTTTTGTGGTCAACAAACTGCGTGGCACGTTTAACGTGTTGGCGGTAAAGGCACCTGGCTACGGCGACCGCAAAAAGGAGATGTTGCAGGACATCGCAGCGCTCACGGGAGGCGAAGTGATATCTGATAGCACTACAGAACATACTAAGAATCCGTTTGAGGATATAACACCCGCCCAGCTTGGCCGCGCCTCCAAAGTGATTGCAACCAAGGACTCCACCGTGATTGTGGGTGGTAAGGGAGCTAAAAAAGATATAGAGAAGCGCATTGCCGAAATCCGCAAGCAAATCGAACAAACAACCAGTAAGTTTGATAAAGAAAAATTTGAAGAGCGCTTGGCAAAGCTCTCGGGTGGGGTGGCGGTCATTCGTGTCGGCGCCGCGACCGAGACAGAGATGAAGTATCTCAAACTCAAAATCGAGGATGCGGTCAACGCGACCAAGGCCGCGATTGAAGAAGGGATAGTCCCCGGCGGCGGTGTGGCTTTGGTGAGGGTCAGCCAGAAATTGAATGAAAAGTTGAAAGAATACAAAGAGAAAGAACAACTTACTGTGGCAGAGCGGATTGGATACCAGATTCTTTTGCTCGCTCTTGAAAAACCCCTTCGACAAATTGCTGAAAATGCAGGAGAGGACCCAGGAGTTGCTGTAATGAAAGTAAAGGAATCTAAAGGCAACGTCGGCTATAATGCACTTACCAATAAACCAGTCGCGGATATGGTTGCTGAAGGAATTGTAGACCCGGTAAAGGTAACCCGCACGGCACTCGAACGCGCCGCCTCTGCCGCGGCAATCCTCCTTACCACCGAAGTGGCAATCGCCGACGAACCGAAGGACGAGAAAGACTCTCCAATGCCGGGTGGCGGCATGGGTGACATGGACTATTAAACTATAGAAGTGCTATACTACAGACATGTTTGGACTTGAATTAGTATATCCGTGGATACCAGTTGCGCCGGTTATTATTATAATTGTTGTAGTGCTGTGGACGGTGTTTGCGTACAACCATTTTGTTGCGGTGGTGCAACGCGCCAAGGAGGCGTGGGCCGACATCGATGTACAGCTCAAGCGCCGTTACGACTTAATCCCGAACTTGATTGAGACAGTCAAAGGATACGCCGTGCACGAGCGGGGAGTGTTCGAGAGTGTCACTGCGGCACGCACCGCGGCAATGAGTGCCGGCACCAACTTGGAGGAGCGCGGCAAGGCGGAAAATATGCTCACAGGGGCGCTTAAATCGTTGTTTGCCGTATCCGAGGCATACCCGAGCCTTATGGCAAACCAAAATTTTTTGGAGCTTCAGCGTGAGCTCGCGGATACCGAAAATAAAATTCAGGCGGCGCGGCGCTTTTACAACGGCAATGTGCGCGACCTCAACACGGCGCTCCAGCGCTTCCCCAGCAATATTATCGCGGGAGTATTTCACTTTGAGGCGCGCGAGTTCTTCGAGCTCGGCGAGGGTGAGCAAGCCGCCCGCGAGCCAGTCAAAGTTTCGTTCTCGTAAATTTCGTTTTGTAAAAACAAAGCTCTCCAGTCACCGCAATTTTCTTGCTAGAAAATTGCTCTGTCTCGCGCCGTCGCGCTCGACTTAGTGCCCGTCAAACTTGTTTTTACTCCACTCAAATGGCAACGCTCTACACGCACAAAACAGAAAATGTCGCAAAGACCTGGGTGTTGATGGCATCCTTTTTGGCGGTGGTTATCGCCGTGGGATGGGCAGTTTCGTGGTACTTTAACAACCCGGGTATCTTGGTGTTTGCGGTGGTGCTTGCCGTCGGGATGAACGTCGGCAGCTACTGGTGGAGCGACAAACTGGTTATTAAAATGGCCAGTGCGACTCCTGCTGATGGTGCACAGTATGTCGCACTCAACCGCCTAGTAGAGAATTTGTGTATCACTGCCGGGCTTCCCAAGCCAAAGGTTTACATCATAAACGACCCGGCGCCTAACGCTTTTGCCACGGGGCGCAACGCACAGCACGCGGCGGTTGCGGTCACCACCGGGCTCTTGGATATGCTCGACCAAAACGAACTGCAGGGGGTCTTGGCACACGAGCTCTCGCATATCGGGAACCGCGATATGGTTGTCTCGACTGTCGCAGTGGTGTTGGTTGGCATTATTACACTCGCGGCAGATTTTTTCTTGCGGGCGACGTTTTTTGGCGGGGGAGACCGCGACCAAAAGAGCAATCCGCTTATGGCGATTATTGCAATCGCATTTGTCGTGCTCGCACCGATTTTGGCAACGCTCCTGCAACTCGCAATATCCCGCAAGCGCGAGTTTTTGGCCGACGCTTCTGGCGCGCTTTTGACCCGCTACCCCGAGGGTTTGGCGAGCGCCTTGCGTAAAATCGGCAGCTACCAGCGGCCGATGCAACGTGCCAACAACGCGACCGCGCACCTCTATATTGCAAACCCCTTTGGCCCCAAGGCGGCGATGGGCGGCATCGCAAAATTGTTTATGACCCACCCCCCGATTGCCGAGCGCATTAAAGCACTAGTTGGATTAGCGGTTGATTAATTGTTTGATTGACAACAGTTTTGCTATAGCAGAGTTGTTGTTGCGCTAGTAAATCTTTATTGGACGTTGTAAGTTATTAGTTGTTAGTTACATAGGGAGGCGTCGCATAGTGGTCTAGTGCGCGCGCTTGGAAAGCGCGTATGGGGCAACCCATCGAGAGTCCGAATCTCTCCGCCTCCGCAATGACCCGCATAAAACAGTTTCAGACTGTTTTTGTGGTCTGTCATTGCGAGAGTGCTGAGCGTAGCGAAGTGCTCCGCAGGACTGAGCATGGTGTTTTGTGACCAATGCCCCTAGTTGATAACTGGACGCTGAATATAGTATTAACTGCTACTATTATGGCACCTATGGACCAAGCGAATCCTTTGCCAGAGCAGCAGAATCCTGCTCCCTCGCTGGCTGCTTTATCGCTTCAAGGGAGAGTGGCATCGCTTAAGAAATGGTTTCAGAATCACCCACACAAAAAGATCATTTCCGTTGTTGGAATATTTTTAGCTCTAGTTTTAATAGTCGTTTTGGTGAAGGGTGTTTTTGGAGGAATCCCTTTCTCTGTCCCGCGAATTAACTACGTCCCTGTTTATACACTCGTCAACGATAAGATATCGCAGCACGGTGCCGTTATCGTTAACCTTCCGAAAGGAGTATCGAAAACTGGAGCTGAAACAAAAGTAACATTTGACCCTGTTATCAAAGGAAAGTGGGTCTCCTCATCACTGCCGGATGCGATTGTCTATAAACCCTCCGAGGAGCTTACCATTGGAAAACACTACCTCGTAGCTCTTGCCACTGACAACGGCACAATAAAAAAAGATTTCTTAGTTGACGAGGACCCAGCGGTCGTTGATGTATTTCCTTCGGCAGACGCTGAAGCAGATCAGTCGTCGGCAATCACAATTGTTTTCAACCGACCGATGGTGCCTCTTACGACTTTGTCGGAACTGGAGAATAAAAACATTCCTGTCACTATTTCACCGGAAACTAAGGGTAAATTTAAATGGATCAGTACGCGTACTCTCCAATTTATCCCCAACACAACACTTATCGGTTCAACACATTATGCCGTAACGATTCGCCCCGATTTTGTTTCTACGGACGGACTCGCGATTAAAGGAAAGACGTATAACTTTACTACAAAACAATTACGACTTGATCATTCTACTTCAGCTACGATTGTATATAGTCAACCGATCAGTTTTTATTTCAATCAACCAATCGACCTGGATAAGACCGGAAAAGAAATAACGCTCAGCGATGACACCGCCCACAAGAGCGTCGATTTTGTGGCGAGTTATGGGCAAAAAGTTATTTACGATCCTCAAAACGGTGCCAATAAAAAAGTGGAGGATAGGTCTGTTCTAAGTCTCTTGCCAAAAAATTCTTTAAACGGGCACGCAAATGTTTGGAATTTTGATACCCAATACAGCGCAATAATTAAGACGGCTTATCCTGTGGGTGGCGATATTACTCTTTCCGGTTCTTTAGTCGGACCGGCCGCAAGAACAACTATTAAGACGAGTCCTATATTAAAAGAAGTTAATGTAGAGTCAGATAAGACCGGCTTAGCCTCGCTCCAACTCTTCGATCCAAATGGCAAGGTCACCTTCTCTTTTTATGAGGATATTGATACGGGTAAGAGTTCTATACGCGCCAAAGGACTGAAGAAGGTTGAATATGGTGAGAAATGCCAGGAAAACGACGATAATAACTACTCAAGCACCTGTAAAAAAGTCAACGACAAATCACAACTCATTGTGTCGTTTGATCCGTCAGCCTATGCGAGGGACGAGCAGGTGCCAGTCACATTTGAGCGTTTAACAAATACTGGAGGATATCAAGTAAATGCTATCCCCGTCATCGTCAATCTTACTGTATACCCACAGCTACGTATTATCAAAATAGTGCCAACAAACGGAAGTACAGATGTGAGCGTTAAAGATTTTATAGTCTGTACGAACGTTCCACTTAAAGCTCAAGAAGCAAAAGAGTTTTATCAAAATTTCAAAGCCAATAAATATATTGTTTTTGGTCGGTGGGACAACTCTTATCTTCAAACTGGAAATTCGTACGAGACTCCTCGACCATGTGCAATAGGCGACTACGTAAATAAAATTCGTTATGGGCTTCTACCGCAACAATCATACACATTAAATGTGGCTCTTAGTGACGTGTTTGGTCAAAAGACAAGCACCCAGCTTTCTTTCAAAACAGGGAGTGCCCCGAAATTCTATCTGCGATTCCAAAATTTGCAGAAGATTTATAATGTCACGACTCCCGAGCATACAAAGCTAACATATGCCACAGAAAATTTCGACTACGTTAATCTCTCTATCTGCAAGGTGAGCCCAGACTCGATGGTTCGTTATCTTGCAGCAGAGCCAAGCGAAGTTACTACGACACCTAACAGTTTATTTTCTTGCCTGTCTTCCGTTTCTAAAAAAATCCCACTAAAAACTGACCAGTGGGTAAACCAATATTTCCAGGTCGATATTAAAGATTATTTCAAAGATCCACGCGGCCAGTACGTTCTGTCTTTCAGTCATCCGCAGTATCAGGACGAAAAAGGACAACCGCTCTATGGGAGAACATACCTCAGTATTACCAATCTTGCCGTTACGGAAAAGCGCGTGAAGTGGTCTTCATACGACTATTTACCCGATACTCCAAATACTGTCGATACATCAATTATGGGGTCGGTCTATTGGGTAAGTCAGATACATTCCATATTGCCTACAGTCGGCGCAACGGTGAAAGTGTATAAGTCGGGTGGGATTGACAAGTGGGGAGGCAATAATACTCAACTACCTCCTGTCTTGGCTGATTTAGGCAACACAAACGCCAGCGGATTTGAAGAGTTTCCGCTTATTGCAGATGTAGTGGGTGCGACAATAACAAGTGGTCAGGAGTCAGCTGTTGTATCCACGTGGGCCGATACACTCAGCGGTGGTAGTTGGCAGAGTGCTCATCAAGAAAAGAAGATGTACTTGTATACCGACCGACCAATTTATCGACCCGGTCAAGAAGTATTCATTAAAGGTCTATATCGACTAAACTTCGACGGGCTATTTCAAGTTTTCCAAGAGACGGATATTAAACTCGAAGTCACCAATAGCAAGAGAGAAGTGATACTCTCGCAGAAATTACCGGTTAGTAACTACGGTACCCTTTCGGCGAGTGTGACTCTTCCCGCTGATGCGCCGCTCGGTACTTACAATATAAGTGCTGGGAGCGGGTACGCATACTTTGATGTTGCCGAGTATGTAGGCGCAGCTTTTGAAACGAAAGCAGAGACAAATAAGGACGAGTACATCGCAGGGGATACGGCAAACATTACAGTATCCGGTAAATACTATTTTGGAGTGCCGCTTGATGGCGGGACGTTTGAGTATAGTTTGAGTTCTCAGAATTTCTATTTCGACCGCTATACTGATGATTATTTTAACTTTGGAAGTGGCTGGTACTATTGCTACGATTGTGGATACGGGGACACCTATCTTAAGCGTGGAAAAGCGACACTAAATGCGGAGGGGGTGGCTACCATAGCGCAGTCGCTCGACTTCAACACACTCTTTAAGGATAAAGACCGCGATCAAAGTAAGGTTTTTGTACTTCACGGCACTATTAAAGATAAGCAGGGTAAATCGGTCAGCTTCCAGAAATCATTTATCGTACATCGAGGAGACTTTTATCTTGGCGCTAAAACAAACCCGTCGTTTACGGGCGTTAACCAGCCGGTAACGCTCCACGTAAAGACCGTGGACGTGCAAGGTAAACCAATAGCAAGAAATCATATCACGGTCGTAGTGAACAAAATCACTTGGCAATCATACAAACGACAAGAGGTAGATGGAGGATTTTATAACCGCTACGAGCAGGTGTTGACGCCAGTTATTACTAAAAATATTTCAACAAATTACTCAGGCGATTATTCGGAACAAATTAAGCTTACGGATCCGGGACAGTATGAGATAGATGCAGCAGCGAAGGACGATATGGGAAACGATATAAAAAGCATTAGCGACCTTTATATATACGGGGCGGGGACGATTGCCGTGCGTCCGACAAATAACGCGACTCTTGATCTAAAGGCCGACAAGACTGATGTAAAAGTTGGAGAAAATGCAAAATTCCTTATTCAGTCGCCATATCCTCACGCGAAGGCGCTCATTTCCATAGAGCGTGGACGTATCTTTACCTACGAGGTAGTAGATATTAACCAAAGTATCTATAAATACGAGTTCCCAATCACCGAAGATTATTCACCCAATGTATTTGCGTCTGTTGTACTTCTCTCGCCAACTCCTGAGATTAAATTTGGACAGCTTGAATTTACTGTCGACCGTAAAGCGAAAGAACTCTCAATCAATATTAAATCAGACAAAACTTCTTATCTACCGGGTGAGAAGGTAACTCTTACTGTCACTACGACTGACTCACAAGGTCGTCCTGTGCCGGCGAATGTCTCTCTGGCTGTTGCCGATTTGAGTGTTCTCGCGCTTAAGGGAAATCCGAAGAAGGATCCGCTTCTCTTCTTCTACAATGGGTTCCCGCTTACTGTCACAACTGAGGCGAACATAAAAAATCTGCTTGCAGAAGCCGAGATACCGACAGGTACTAAAGGTGGTGATGGAGCTAATCCAGAAGATTTAGCTACTCGCAAACGTGGCGAATTTAAAGATACCGCTTTCTGGCAGGCAGATGTGGAAACGAACGGACAAGGAGTTGCACAAGTTTCTTTTACCTTACCCGACAATCTGACCAAGTGGCAGATCGAATCGGTGGGAATCACGAAGGACACAAAGCTCGGTGTACAGTATCAAGACATTCTGGCACAGAAGGGCGTTATGACCATTCCACTTAAGCCACGATTTATAGTGCCTGGGGACGAGTTTATGATAGGCGCAAAAATATTTAATCAAACACAAAATACCCAAGTACTCGATATTTCTCTTGAAAGTCAGACGCTTGATATTAAGGATACACCACGAGCACGAAAGACAATCAAGACCGGGGAAACCAACACCGTGTATTTCAAAGTTAAAGCTCCAGAAGGTAAAGTCGAAGGAGCACATACGTTTACTCTTTCTGCGAAAAATAACGGTTACAACGATACGGTCGAGCAGACCATTCCTATCACGAGAAATATGACGTATGAATCAACTGCTACTGCAAACTCTACTAGTGCCTCAAGCGCGGAAGAGTATCTCTATCTACCCGATGGATTATTGAAAGACCGAGGTGGTCTAACAATCAAAACCAGTGCCACGCTCGCTGTTTACCTCTCTGATGCGCTGAAGTACCTTTTCCAATATCCCTATGGTTGTTCCGAACAACTTGCCAGCAAACTCTCTGCTATGGCAATTACCAAACGGGCTCTTGCGGTTCCGAATGTTAGCTCGCAGTTCAAATTCCCGACCGTTACTTTCAATGGCATTTCGTACACGGTAGACCAAGCTGTTGATAAAGGGCTTGCTCAACTTTACGACAGCCAAAACTCGGACGGAGGATTCGCTTATTACAAAGGACTTAAAGCTGATCCCTACTTGTCAATCCACGTACTCAATACCCTTATTGATATAAAAGCGGCAGGATACACTGTTAGACAAAACGTGATCGACAATGCGGTGCAATATCTCTATGAGCAAGTACCTTATTACAAAAATAAATCAGGCGGTACTGACACGCTCATTCTTCTGGCGTATGCTCTTTCCCGCGTAGACGCAGGTTCTCCGTCCTACACGTCACTTGTCGGAACAGTAACTGATCTTGCCAATACGCGTTATCTGAGCGACAACGCAAGTAGTAACACTCTAGGGATTCTAGCGCTCCTATCGGCTCACGGTGGAGTATCGCAAGCATTTAAGGACAAGGTATTTGCCTCTCTGAGTAATCGGGTCGATATCGATTCTCGTGGCGCATACGTCAAACCGAACCAAAACAATATTGGCTGGTTCTATTACGAGACTCCGGAAAAAGACACCGCACTCTTCCTTAAAGCACTTGTAGCGGACAAGCGCGAATATTCGCAAATAGATAAAATCTTACGGTGGCTTCTTGCTAGCCGTGCAAGCGATGGCTCGTGGGGATCAACTAATACCTCAGTTGCCGCCATTGACGCACTATCAGATTACCTCACGTGGAAACGCGAGACAGAATCAGACTTCATATTAGCAACCACTCTTGACGGAAAAGCCATAACTTCTACAACGTTTAACAAACAGAATGTTTTGTCGACTATCGAAACATTCTTGCCGATTGCAAAACTCGAAAAAAATAAAACTCAAGTACTTGCGTTTACGAAGACAAGTAATAATACGTTGCCAAATAACTTCTACTACGATATCAGCCTTAAATATTATCTACCCGTTCAACAAATAGCTCCGAGAGACGAGGGCGTTGCCGTTACGCGTGAGTTTTATAGTCTTACGGACAAAACAAATACAAAACCTCTTGTAAGTGCCAAGGTGGGAGATGTGATTCGCGGAGTACTTACTATAATTTCGCCCAAACAACGCCACTTGTTTGCGATCGAAGATTACATTCCCGCTGGTTTCGAACTTATAGACTTTAGCTTGGCGACGGAGGATAAGGCGTCACTCCAAGGAGGAGTGGGTGTTAACACAAATACTGAACAGTCTGCATCTGTCGCTGAGGCGCAATCTAGTTCCGCAAGATCTCTATTCTCAAGTCTCCAAGATGTTGCACGCGGAATGTTTGCGGCAGTTGGTTTCTTCGGTAGTAACAATTCACTTGTCGACGAGACAGGCTCGCCTCTCGTATATCAAAAGTTCTATCCCGACTTTAACGAGCTTCACGATGATAGATTATTCCTCTTTGCACAAGATGTCTCACCAGGTGCGTATACCTATGAATACTATCTGCGCGCGACAACACCAGGCACATTTAGTCATTTACCTGCAGTCGCAAGCGATCTATACTTCCCAGAAAACTTTGGCAGAACTGCGGGGTCAATCTTTACTGTCGAACAGTAACTACCGGCTAATCACGTGGATGAGTACCCGTTCAGTAGTCTCTTCCGAGTTAGTTGCTTTTATAGTGTAGTCACCTCCGAGTGGAGGATAAAAAGATAACTTGGTTCCTTGACCCAGGTATTGATCGTTTGCATACCAAGAAACGTTTTGTGGCGAAACAAGTGGGATATCTGTCTGCGATTCCAATAAAAACGTATCTCCCTTTTGTGGAGAGGATATCAAAGAATCGTCTCTCAAGAGGTTCCGATGTTCCGCAACTACATCACCAGGAAGTCCGAAGTCGATACTCCCATTGACTACAATATCTTGCGTTTTATCAAATGCGAGAGGAGTCTCTTTGTTGTATTCCGAATTTAAAAGGAGTTCCATTGAATCATTCCAGATAGCCCCAGCGCCAGATTGCCCTGTCACGTGTTTTAAAGGAGTGTTTTCAACGTTACCCAGCCACGTAACTACAAGAAAATCGGGTGTATAACCCACTGTCCAGCTGTCGTGATAGTCACGAGATGTCCCAGTCTTTACTGCATAGTTGTCTTGGAAGAGGTTGAGATTACTTGCAAGGCCGAATTGTTCAACCCCAGTAATTCGGTCGTTGAGTACTTTAGACACAAGTTGTGCGATGCCTGGCTCAACTATCTTTTTTTCATAAGTGAGCTCCGACATAGGAGTAGGGAGTATCTGTTCTCTGCCCGGCTTCTCTAAAAAGAGTCGGAGGGGTTTTAAAACGCCATCTTCAGGGAAAAGAGTTAGGTAGTGGGCCAAGGTAAGGGCGTCCATCTCAAGCCCTCCAAGGGCAATACCGTATTGATAGCTATCGAGGTCTTGAAGAGGCTTAAAATTCAGTTTGTGTTCTAGAAAATCATAGAAATTAGAAAGACCGACATATTGCAGAGTTTTCACTGTCGGTACATTGAGACTATTGGAAAGCGCGGTATGGAGTGTAATCCATCCACGATATGTCCCGTCGTAGTTTTTGGGATATAGAGGAAATCCAGCAGCTGTAGGAAATTTATATTCTCGATCATCAACCAGAGTATATGGACGTAGCCCCTTCTCAAACCCTGCAAGATAAATGAACGGTTTTGCTGTCGACCCAATTGGTCTTGGTTGAATTGCCATATTTATTTGTTGACCAGCTTCAAACCCCATCTTGTCTGGGGTGCCAACGATTGCAAGAAGTTCGTTTTCAGGAAGTTTTATGACAACAATGGCTCCATTACGGGCTCCTGCATCCCATCCTTTGAGTACATGTTTGTTAAGAATATCTCGTAAACGTTCTGTGAGACCACCATCTAATGTTGTCTTGCAGGTACTCGCGCATGTTTCACCCATAGATGCTAGTTCAAAGTTTTTCAGAGGCGCGTAATCATGCTCTTTCACGACTCTGGCAAGGCTTGGGTCAAAAACGACACCAACTTTTAGAGCAAGATTCCTCGATACACGGGCGTTTTCGTCTCTCCAGGGGTTTTGTATGCTAGGACTCGATATGGTGGCGAGAAGCATAGCCAATTTTGTATCATCGAGACCGTCGAGTTTTTTCCCAAAATATAGCTTGCTTGCCTCGGTTAATCCTTGTGTCTGGTTGCCCATGTAGATGGTGTTGGCGTACATGGTCAAGATCTGTTCTTTGGTCGTAAACAGCTCAATGGCCAGTGCATAAAACATTTCGACGAATTTGTTTATAATCGAGCGGTTTTGTTCATGACTAAGTAAATTTTTAACGAGTTGCTGGGTTATAGTACTCGCGCCTCCAACCCTATGGCCTGTTACATATCGAAATGTTGCTCGTAGGGTACTTAGTGGGTTGATACCTGGATGAAAATAGAAAAAACGATCCTCTTTTTTAATAAGCCATTCTTTTACTCGTGGCGAGAAAGTCTCTTCATAGCGTCCATATTCACTCTTTGAGTTTGGCGAGACTGTAAGCACAGTTCCTTTTCGGTCTTCTATTGCTACCGACTCAAGATTTTTGTAGTTCTTCATAAGTTGCTGCTCGGCAGCATACAGGAGCATACAAGTGATAAAGAGTCCTACGGCAGTGACTCCAAGTGCACGCTCTCTGCATCGCTTGTCGCGCATCAAAAAGCGAAATTCCTTCAAACAGTGTTGGACGTAATGAAAATATTTCTTCACAAGCTTATACAAAGTACACACATTATACGTCAGGAAGGGCTTTAAATGCCTCATACACACAGTCGCTAGCTCGCCAAAGAAATGCTCGAAATGTTAAATCGACGCATATATACAAACGGGCGAGCCATTGGACAAGGCGGGCGGATATGCCCTGCAAGAAGCTGGTGCTCTGTTGATAGAAAAAATAGAAGGGGATTTTTTTAATGCGAGTGGATTGCCTCTGCGGCGGTTGGCGAGAGAACTAAAAGATTTTGGCATACATACGTTGTAATAAATCCTTTTTGGTATACTGTGGAAAATGTATAAACAAGTTAGTATCTGGATAGGGTTACTCGTGCTCGCCGTGTGTGTTGTATTGTGGTTTTTTGCCGCTACGCTGGACAACCCACGCGCAGTAGTTTCTCCGGCTCCAACAAATTTACCTATGACCACCGTAACAATAGGCACGGATTCGACAAGCTCACCGCAAGCTACCATACAGGTAGAAGTCGCGTCGACTCCGGCGCAGCGTCAACTTGGGCTTTCAGGCCGCGCGTCCTTGGCCGCGGGGAAGGGGATGTTGTTTGTATTTACCCAACCAAACGAGCACGGCTTCTGGATGAAGGATATGCATTTCTCGATCGACATCATCTGGGCCGACAGTGCTGGCGTGATAACCACCATTGCGCACGACATCTCGCCGAGCACGTACCCGCAAGCGTTTTACCCCAACGAGCCAGCGTTCTATGTTTTGGAGGTCCCGTCCGGTTTTGCAAAAGCACACGACATTGCCGTTGGTGGTAAAATCATGGTGTCCAACTAGATACGCAAACGCCCCGCGTTTGGCGGGGCGTCTACATCTCTGCGCGCGCGTCTGTAAGCCGAATTCTGTCGTGAGCAACAATTTATCTGGGCCTCGCTTCGCAACGAGGCTCAAGCGGCACTCCCCGCCGAAGGCGGGGCACGGCCTTGCACTCGGACAAGGATTTAGCCGTTTCACCCCTCGACTTCGCTCGGGGTACACCCTCCGCAAAACCGAAGACTCGTCTCTGTTCGCACCTCTTTTGCCCGCAGAAAGCAAATGACAGGGGTTACCTGCTGTCTTTCTCCAGTTTGCGCTGGAGTGAGTGTTCGGACTTTCCTCCCCGACTGTAACGTCGGGGCTGTTACTCAACGCGCTGACTCTAGTATAGCACATAATCCACAGAAAAAATTTGCGACTTGTATTTCTTTGATATACTAGTTGGTATGTATCACTCACGACTTCTTACTTGGTCGCGGAATGTTTACATTTTCGGCCTGGTGCTTGCGCTAGTTTTTATTATCCCCGTAGCATGGTTCCCGTTCCAACTTGCTAAAGTAGCGGTATTTGGTCTGTGTCTCTTGGTCTCGGCAGGGTTGTTTACCCTCGGCGGCGGTCTGCGTATGTTTAGTAATACTAGTAAAGGAACAAAAACGGCGCTTCTTGTTGCGGCACTGCCCTTAGTGTATCTCGTGTCTTGGTACTTCTCCGCCAGCCCATCGGTTGGACTCTCCGGTTTTTCGGTCGAAGCTGACACGATAGTTTTTATAACGCTGGCGTCTCTTGCTTTTGTACTTTCGTTTGCGCTGTTTCGGTCGACTTCCTCGGCGCGGATTCTTCTCGCTGGAGTGGTGGGTGTGGCCGCCGTTGTGGCGCTTTTCCAGTACATAGTTATCGTGTTTGGGACTTCTGCATTGCCTCTGGCGGCGTTTGCAGACCGGTCGGTCAACCTCGTCGGCAAGTGGAACGACCTTGGTCTTTTGGTCGGGCTTGGGCTCCTGTTGTTGTTGGTGTGGGTAGAGTTTGTTGAGATGCCGTTTATCCGTCGAGTCTACGCGGGGGTTGTAGCACTCCTCCTCGTGTTGCTCTTGGCGATTGTTCAATTTTCGCTTGTGTGGTTGCTTTTGTTGGGCTCTTGCCTCCTACTTTCGGTATGGTCGTTTCTCTCCAAGCCCGCCCGCCCGAGTGGCCAAGGTCATTCAGGCGGGCCATCAAAAACCGCCTCAACTAAAAGTGCCGTGCCATGGCTCCCACTTGCGGGGGCCGCGGTGGCGGGGCTGTTGCTCTTGTGGGGCTCGATACTAGGTGGTGGTATTGCAAGTGTATTTCCGGTTTCTTCGCTTGAGGTGCGGCCGTCATTTTCTTCCACAATCGACGTGGTAAAAGCGTCACACGGCGCCTCACTCCAGAAATTTTTTGTTGGCACCGGGCCAAATACATTCGGTCAAAACTGGCTACTCAATAAACCGAAAGGGGTTAATCAGTCTCAGTTTTGGAATCTCGACTTCAACGTTGGCTTTAGCACGTTTATGACCGCACTTGTCTCGGTTGGTGTACTCGGTGTGCTGGCGTGGCTCGTACCGCTCGCGTTGGTCTTACTTGGTGCCTTGCGTGTCGCACGTACCGCTCTATTTTCTGCGAAGGAAAAAGTTCTTGGGCTCTCGTTGTGTCTCGCCGGAGTGTATCTGTGGTGTGTCATCTTTTTGTACGTGCCGAGTGAGAATATAGTTCTCTTGGCGTTTGTACTCGCTGGAGCCGCTTTTGGTTTTTCTCTGCGGCACCCGCAGGTAACCCACGATGATGTCCCCGTGGCCCCGACGCGTGCGGCGCGCCTCCGGTTTGGCGTTATTGCCGCCGTATCCTTACTACTTATCTTGTCTGTGTCTGCCACGGTGGCGCGCCGCGCGCTTGCCGAGGCCTACACTAATCAAGGGCTTGCGGCACTTGCACAACAAAATGCCGACCAGGCACTTGCCTCGGCAGCACGCGCACAAAGTATAGAAGTAACTGGCAATGATTTGTTGCTTGCGACTGCAGCCGGTACTCGCAAATTGCAGCAGATGGCAGCCTCGACCGCCGCCCCATCCAAAGAGCAACAAACGGCGTTTACTGAGCAATTGAAAGCCACTATTGCGTCCGTGGAACGCTATATTGTCATGAACCCACAGGATTATCGTGGGTATCTGTTGCTGGCAAATATCTACAATTTTCTCACGTCGCTCGGTGTGCAAGACGCATACGACACTGCGGGGCAGAAGTACAAAACCGCCACCCAATATAACCCGATGAATCCGGAAATTCCGCTTGTGCAGGCGCGCCTTGAGGTCACCAATAAAAATAACAAGGATGCAGAAAAATACGTGATGCAGGCACTTACGCTCAAACCCGATTATACCGACGCGATACTTTTTGTCGTGCAGCTTAATGTTGCAAACAAAGACTTGGTCGGAGCAACCCGTGCCGCACAAGCGGCGGTGCAAAGTGCCCCGGGCGTTCCCTCTATTTGGTTTGAGCTTGGGTTGCTCTATTACACGCAGGGTGACATGCAGAATGCACTGTCAGCGCTGGAACAAGCAATAAAAATCGAGCCTAACTATGCTAATGCCAAATACTTCCTCGGTCTCTCGTATGCTGCACAGGGGCGCACGCAAGACGCTATACGACAGTTTATTGACCTACAAAAGACAAACCCAGACAACAGCGAGGTTGCGAGCATCCTACAGAACTTAGAGCAGGGCAAAAAGCCGTTCGATAACGCGCAACCTCCGGTCTCGACCGCACCACAAAAACGGACAACGGCACCCATTTCCCAATAAGGGCAGGCGCAGTTAGAATAGCAGGATGGTGCGTTCATTTTTGGCAGTTGTTGGGCGTGAAGTGCGCGGGATGCACGAAGCGGCGTATATGCTCGCCGCTTTTGCGCTTGGCTCGCAGCTCTTGGCGCTGGTGCGCGACCGGCTGCTCGCGGCACATTTTGGTGCCTCTTCGACACTAGACGTGTACTACGCTGCGTTTCGTATCCCGGACTTTTTGTTTGCTACCGTTGCTTCGCTCCTTTCGCTCTACGCGCTTTTGCCGGTACTCTCGCGGCTGGGGCAAGAGCACGCTGGTCTTGTCGTCTCGTTTTTGCGGCAAATCCTTTTTGTGTTTTTTGTCGGGATGGGGCTTATTTCTGCCGTTGCATTTGTGATGGCTCCTTGGCTTGTGGCATGGGTAGCACCGGGGCTCGCGAACCCCGATTTGATTTTGCTAGTACGGATTTTATTGTTGCAGCCACTACTGCTCGGCGCGTCAAACATTGTCGCATCGTGGACGCAACTGCGGCATCGCTTCTTTCTCTACTCGGTTTCGCCTCTGTTGTACAACCTCGGGATTATTTTTGGTATCGTTGCACTGTACCCGCACGTGGGGCTCGCTGGGCTTGGGTGGGGAGTGGTACTAGGTGCGTCGCTCCACCTGCTTGTCCAGTTGCCCTTTTTTACCAGTGGAAAGGTGACCAAAACGCTACCGCTTGGTTTGTTGTACAAAGAGCTTGTTGCGGTTTTGGGTCTTTCGATACCACGGACGCTCGCGCTCGCCGCCGGGCAGATATCGTTACTTGCGATGGTTGCACTGGCATCCTATTTTTCTGTAGGCTCAATTGCGGTTTTTATGTTTGCCTACAACTTGCAGGCGGTACCGTTGACAATTATAGGCGTGTCGTACTCAGTTGCGGCATTCCCAACACTCGCGCGCTTGCATGCGCGGGGCGAGCGGGCCGAGTTTGTCCGCTACGTCGAGACCGCACTGCGGCATATCTTTTTTTGGTCGATCCCGGCGACCGTGTTCTGTGTTGTACTGCGCGCACAGCTCGTGCGCGTCATCTTGGGTGTGGGTGCGTTTAGCTGGGACGCAACGCGCCTCGTGGCCGCGGCGCTCGCACTATTTATTATCTCGCTTGCGGCGCAGTCCATTACTCTTTTGATTGCACGGGCGTACTACGCAGCCGGCAATACAAAAAAACCGCTCTACTTTGGGTGTGTCGATGTTGTTGTTTCGGTTTGCTCGGCACTCGCGTTGGTGGCGCTCTTCCATTGGAGCAGTTTTATGCGCGCGTTTATAGAAGCAATCTTGCGCGTAACGGACGTCCCAGGCACTATAGTGCTGATGTTGGCGCTCGGTCTCTCACTTGGTTCAATTGTCAAATTTGTTGTTGGATTTGTATTTTTTATCCACGACTTCAAAATTCCTCGGGTACGCCTCGGTGACCTTATCTTCCAAAGTTTTGCCGCGTCAGTCCTCGGTGGAGGGGTCGCATACCTCGTACTTTTTTACACTGGCCTCGCTGGGAGCGTAAACACCGCGCTCGGATTGGTCCTGCAGGGCGGTGTCGCTGGCATTCTTGGTGTAACGACAACCGGGCTAGTGCTTGCTCTGCTCAAAAATCAAGAATTGGCAGAAGCACTCGCCGCCTTGCGCCGCCGCTTTAAGGACACCCCACCGATGGCGCTCGAACCCACCGACATCTCGTCATAGTCCCTCGATGCCGTGCTGTTTTCGACAAAAATGATAGACTCTGGTGCATGCAACACACTCGGAATTTCAGCATTATTGCCCATATAGACCATGGGAAGTCGACTTTGGCTGACCGGTTTTTGGAGTTAACAGGCACGATAGAAAAGCGCAAAATGCGCGAGCAGGTCTTGGACTCGATGGACTTGGAGCGCGAGCGGGGCATCACCATCAAAATGCAGCCGGTTCGGATGCTTTGGCATCCGAACCGTGCTGAGCAAAGCGAAGTGCCGGAAGAGCGAAGCGAAGGGCAAGTTAGGATGCTTTGGCATCCGAACCGTGCTGAGCGAAGCGAAGTGCCGAAAGAGCAAAACGAGGGGCAGAAATTCGAGCTTAATTTAATAGACACGCCAGGGCATATTGACTTTTCCTACGAAGTCTCGCGCGCGCTCACCGCAGTCGAGGGTGCAGTGCTGTTGGTCGACGCGACGCAGGGTGTACAGGCGCAAACATTGACCACACTGCGCAGCGCGCGCGAGTTGGGGCTGGTGATTGTGCCAGCGATTTCAAAAATCGACTCGCCCTTGGCGCAAGTCGATGATGTCAAAATACAAGTTGCGCAACTGCTCGAAATCGACCCCGACTCGATCTTGCTCTGCTCGGGCAGGACCGGGGAGGGTGTAGAGGAGTTACTGCAGGCGGTAATCGAGCGTGTCCCGCCACCACGGCAGGGAAGCGAAGGTAAAACAACTGTTGGAGGGGGTTTCGAGCGCGACGGCGCGAGAACTTCAGCCGATTTTTCAGCAGGAAAATCGGCGTACCCGGAGACAGTTCGTTTTACTGGAGTGTCTGTTTCTCCGCGAGCACTCGTCTTCGACTTCCAGTATTCCGACCATCAAGGCGTCATCGTGTATCTGCGGATGTTTGACGGACACATAAAAAAAGGAGACATACTCGAGTTTGCTGCAACAGGAAAAAAGTTTACTGCGCTCGAGGTAGGTACCTTCTCGCCGACACCAATTGCACTGCAAGCGGGTTTGGGTGCCGGCTCAATCGGCTATGTGGTAACTGGCATCAAAGAGCCAGGACTAGCGCGCGTTGGTGACACGGTGCGCCTGCCTGCGCAGGCAGGCGCCCATACTCAAGCACTCCCGGGCTACGCCGAGCCGCGGCCGGTCGTGTGGGCTAGCTTGTACCCCGAGAGTCAGAACGACTTTGTTGCACTCCGGCAAGCCCTCTCGCGCTTGCGGCTTTCCGACTCGTCACTCTCGTTCGAGGAGGAGTCTTCAGGCATGCTCGGGCGCGGGTTTCGCTGTGGTTTGCTCGGTATGCTCCACTTGGAGATTGTTACCGAACGGCTTCGCCGCGAAGCACATTTGTCGCTGGTTGTTACAACGCCGACTATCACCTACGAAGTCGAGACAAAAGATGGCAAACGCCACACGGTTTACTCGCCACCGCAGTTCCCCGAGTTTGGTGACATCGCAAAAGTATGGGAGCCGTTTGTCTCCGCGGAGATAATTGTGCCGACCGAGTATATTGGGGCTCTGATGCCCCTAATGTTTCTGCACGAAGCCACTGCAGAGTCGACCGCCAACTTCTCCGAAGGTCGCGTCATAGTCAAAGTGGTGATGCCACTGCGCGAGCTGATGCGCAACTTTTTTGATTCGCTCAAAAGTATCTCATCAGGCTACGCGTCTGTCTCGTGGGAAATGCAAGAGCTCCGCGAGGCCGACGTTGTGCGGCTTGATGTGTTAGTTGGTGGAGAGTTAGTACCCGCATTTTCGCGCATTGTAGCAAAACATCGGGTAGAAGAGGAGGCACAAGCGGCGGTCGAAAAATTGTACGACATATTGCCGCGGCAGATGTTTGTTACCAAAATCCAAGGTGTTGCGCTTGGCCGCATCCTTGCCTCGCGCACACTCTCGGCGTTGAGCAAAGATGTCACCCAGCACATGTACGGCGGTGACATTACCCGCAAGATGAAACTGCGCGAAAAACAAAAGAAAGGCAAAAAGAAAATGCTCGGGCGCGGGAGCGTCAACATCCCAGCGGAGGTCTTTCTGAAAATGGTAAAAAATGAGTGATTTACCTCTTCGAGTCTGAGACTCTCAGAGTCGAATGACCTGAGCGAAGTCGAATGGGCTAAATAAGGAGCGAAAAGTACGAGACCAGCATACTCACAATCACCAGGACACCCAAGACACCAGTCAGTATGCGCATATTGCGTTTTTGGTTTTTCCCAAACATAGATAACCAGTATATTATCATACTATGTGGGAATTTAAAAAGCGGCGTGATCAGAGAGGCGAGATAGTACAACTGGGTCTACGTGGGTTGGGGTGTATAGTACTTTTTGGCGTTGCAATACTTGCGGTCCACGCCGCCTGGGGTATGTACGGGAAACTCTCTGAGGCCTCTGGGAGCCGGGAGTCTACGGAAGCACAGCTTGCAATCCTACAAGCACAAGAAAC
>JAUSIO010000007.1 GCA_030647845.1 bacterium | reverse complement strand
GGAACAATAGGAGAATTATAGATTTTACCGACGGCGGGGACGTCCACGTCTTTTTCTTTAGTTTCCCGGGCAAAGTTAAATAGCTGTGTGCCACGCGGGTTAAGGCCTATAGCTGGGAAGCCAGTTGCAATAACGGTAACTTTGAGTTCATTTTTTTTAAGGCTTTCGTCCTTTATGGCGCCGAAGATTATTTTAGCGTTAGGGTCTACCGACTCGGTGATTATTTTTGCCGCTTCGTGCACCTCGAGCATCCCCAAGTCGTCACCGCCGGCGATTGCAAACAACACGCCCTTCGCGCCGTTTATCGAAAGCTCAAGAAGCGGCGAGGAAACCGCCGCTTTTGCCGCCGTGGCCGCGCGGTTTTCGCCCGAGGCGATACCGATACCCATCAAAGCGGAGCCGGCATTTTCCATCACGGCGCGGATATCGGCAAAGTCGACATTGATGATGCCTGGGTGCGTTATCAAATCAGAAATTCCTTCGACCGCTTGCTTGAGGATGTCGTCGCACAGGGCAAATGCCGCCTTGAGTGTGGTGTCTTTTGCGACGGTAGCGAGGATGCGGTCGTTGGGGATGACAATGAGCGCGTCAACTTCTTTGCGCAAGTCGTCGAGCCCTTGCTCGGCTATACGCATCCGTTGAGCCCCTTCGAACGCGAATGGTTTGGTAACAACCGCAACGGTTAAGGCGCCTAGTTCTTTTGCGGTCCGGGCGACAATAGGGGCGGCGCCGGTGCCCGTGCCGCCGCCCATGCCGCAGGCAACAAACACCATGTCGGAGCCCTTGATTGCTTGCTGGATTTCTTCCTTGGTTTCTTCGGCGGCGCGTTTACCAATCTCGGGGTTCATCCCCGCGCCCAAACCGCGGGTCAAGTTTTTGCCGACGTGGATTTTTTTCTTCGCCATCGAGTGGTGCAGGTCCTGCGCGTCGGTGTTGATGGCGATAAAGTCAACGCCGCGCACCCGGCTCTCGAGCATGTGGTTGACCGCGTTTTTGCCCGAACCACCCACGCCGACAACGCGGATGCGTGCGAACGCTTCAATATCTGGCTGTACTTGCGGCATAGCCCCAACACTCTACCACCACGATTTTTCTTTGCAAACTTTGACAAATGGTTCAAAAAAGAGTAGAGTCTGAGCGGAAATTGGGGAGGGGGAAAATGCCTGTACATCTAGATTGGGACCGAGCAAAAACACATCCAGAGAGGAGAGCTTTTGTTCCGGTTTCTCGACGAAAATCCGCGTGGGTTACCAAGGTGCGCGACCGGCGTATTATGGACCCGGAGGAAAAAGAGACAGATATCGCTCTCGCCAAAAAATGGGGTATTGCTCCCCAGACAATATACAACCGCCGCGCGAAACTACGCAGAGAGCAGAAAGAAGCGGCGCAGGCGAAGGGGAAATACCTCGCTCAAGACTTTCTGCGCAAGACCGGGCGCTTGCCGCAAGAACCCGACTAACGTGCGAACCACGGGTGCCCAGAGCACCCGTTTTTTCTTTTTTACGGTAAAAATTTTTTAAACCAGCGCCAGAGGTTTTTAAAAATGTCGGAGAGGCCACTGTTTTCGTGATGTTCCAAGTCGCCGCCTTGGGTCAGCCCCCAAATGGTGAGCCCGTAGGCAACTGCCCACGAGCCGTCGCGCAGTTGCATCTGCGTGTCGGTGGTGTCCTCGGACAAGGGTGCAATGCGCGAGGGCAAACGCAAGACCGCTTTTGCCAAATCAGAGATAGTTTGTATCGAGGAGGTGCCGCCGGTCAAGATGATACCGGCTGGTAAAAGCTCGTCCTTGCCGATTTTTTTGAGATGCGCTTCGACGAGCTTAAACATGTCCGAGAGGCGACGCGCGACGATGTCATCTATCTTCTTTTTTGAGAAGGGCGCGCCCAACACGGCGCCATGCTTGAGTTGCTCGGCATCCTCGGGGCTAATGCGCAAACCAAGTGCCAGGTCGTGGGTGATGTCGCTACCGCCGACCGGGAATATTTTTATCGAAAGGGGGATGATGTCTTCGAACACTATGACCGACAAGGTCTCGGCACCGATATTTGCCAAGACACAGCCAACCCGTTTTTGCATTTTTGATACCGCAACAAAACTCGCCGCCAAAGGCGAGGCGACTACATCTTCTACCTCGATGCCCGCCTCCTCGACCGCGGCTACCAGGTCTTGCACGTGGCGCTCGAGGCAGGTGATAAAAAGTGTCTCAACCGAGATGCGCATACCCTTCATCCTGACAGGGCTAGCCCCCATCACACGCACGCCGTCGACTGTAAAACGCAAAGGGATGGTGTGGATAATTTTACGGTTGAGTATTGCCGAGGGCGCAAGCGCACGCTCGCTTGCGGCAATTGCACGCGGGATGTCGCGGTCTGAAATCCAAGAGTCGCCGCGCTCGACAACCGCCTCACCGCGGGCAAACGCCTCGTCGAGCCCCACGCCGCCCACGCCGATGTATGCGCGTTTTACCTTGACTCGCGAGGCTTTGGACGCTTGTGCCACGGCCGCGGCGATAGAGCGCGAAATGTCGGGCACCGAGGTTATGTACCCCTGCTTTAAGCCGCGGCTCTCGGCGTAGCCGGTGCCCAAAATACGCGGCGGCAAACGCTTGTCCTCGGCTTGTTGGGCAATGACTACTTTTACCTGGTAGCTGCCGATGTCGATTCCGGTAACAATTTTTTGCATAGGTGTTAGCTTCTAGGCGCTAGTTACTAGAAGCTAGTCCCTAGATCCTGAGCCCAAATCGCTTTGCGATTTTGTGCTCCATGCGTTCCATTGTAACACCGTGGGGTATGCCCCGTAAGTGCAACAACCCGTGGATAAACAGATATGCGACAAAAACGCGCTCGTTCATCCCGTACGCCTTACACTGCGTGCGTGCGGTTGCGGGACACAGCAAAATCTCTCCCGAATTTTTTGAGAGTGGAAACGCGAGCACGTTGGATGCGTCATTCTTTCCCGACGCTTTGGTCGGGACCCCGACCTTGCTTTGCAAGCGTCGGGGTTTTTTGGCAGATAGCTTCTTATATTTCATCGCCCGCCGCATGGCGGCGGACGATATGAAGGCAACCGAAAGGTCATATTTTTTTCCCAAAACAAAATCTTTGATCTTGTTAAAATTAGCTGGAGTTTTCTTCATGCTAGACCCTAGTACCTAGAAGCTAACTAGCGGCGGCGAAAACCGCCGCGTGCCGGGCGCTCGAGCATTTTACCAAGCTTGATGAGCTCCTTTACCTCCTCGCGGCGTTTGATTGCTTTGAGTGTTTGTTTGCGGCGCATCTGGCCCGACTTGATACGCGCAAAGTAGCGGCGACTGCGCATGCGCTGGATAAGCCCTGCGCCTTGCACGCGCTTGCTAAAGCGGCGGATCAAATTGACCGCCGTCTCGTTGTCGTTTTTCTGCACCTCTGCGTTGATTGCCATAGGTGGGAGCATAGTAGCACACTCTTTGGTCGTTGCGCAATCAATGTCGCGCTACACTTTTAGGTGTTTGAGGAAGCGGGGGAGGGCGGTGACCGCGATGATTTGTTGCGAGGAGTTTTGGGTCGAGCGGATAATTAGGGTGCCGTCGAGCGCTTCGCGCTGTCCCATAATCAGCAAGGTCGAGACCCCGAGTTCCTTTGCCGAGGCGAGCTGTGGCGCGAGCGACTTTGCATCAAACGACTGCGAGACCGGCACCGAGGCGGCGCGCAACATATCGACCACTGCGAGCCCTTGGAGCTTTGCGCGGTTCCCCAATTGGACAAAATAGACTTTTGGCACGCCCTGCCTGCCGGCAGGCAGGGCGCAGGTAAAGTCCTTTCGGTCTGCACCTGCTTTTTGGAAGAATATGCTCGCATGCACCGCGGCGCTCTCTTTTTTACCCGATTGTTTGCGGATATAGTCGTCAAACCGACCACCCACGCCACCCACAATAGTCGCGTCGACCTCGGCGAGGTCAAGCGCAAACACCGTGCATTGCTCGCGCTCATCGCCGACAAGCAGGTCATCGAGCTCGTAGGGCAGACCCAGCCGCTCGATATGCTCGAGTACTTCGCGGAAGTGTGCACGGCTCCGCTCGGAAAGAAAGTTCATCGCGCGTGGTCCTTCGCTCAAAATCTGCCGGCAGGTCTCGTTCGTGCATGAGTATGTACCCAAGGGGTTGCCGACATGCTCGCGGCACGAGTCGCTGAGATGCAACGCGTTTTTGCGCAGATACACAGCGAGCTCGCGTTCGAAACGCAATTTCGAGTCGTGGTCGCCGAGTGCGTTGACGCGCACGCGCGCCACCGAAGAACCCCATTCGCGTATGATTGCAAAAAGTGTTTTGAGCAGGAGCATCTCGCCTAGACTTTCGGGTAGCCCGGCAACATGCAAGCCAAACTCGCCTGTCTTGCGCGCGAGCAGTGCTGGAGGGACATAGGTGGGAAAGCCTGTTGCATAAAACGCGAGCACTGGTCGCCCGGGTGTTTGTACAACACATTGGGCACACATCGCACTGACGGTGGTAAAAGAGTGCAAACCTCGCGTACGGTCGACCCGCACGACACCCCGCTCTACCTCGCGCACGGGGCGGAATCCGTAGAAAGAGGATACATCAGCCGCGTGCTTTACGAACATCGCCGGGGAGTGCTTTGATGTTTTTTGCATAGAGTTATGTATAGCGAGCCTGCGTGCTACTGTGGTTGTGCTATGGCGCCGGGAAAGACTCCAAAAAATTGCAGCGGCAGGAGCCGCACGAGCACGCGGCCAACGATGTTTGCGCGTGGGAGTGTGCCCCACACGCGGCTGTCGGAGCTTTCGGGCCGGTTGTCCCCCAACACAAAGTATTCGTCCACCCCGAGCGTGAGGGTTTTTGTGCCGTTGCCGCGATTGACAACGTACGGTTCGTCGAGTACCACGGAAGCCGCCTGCCTGCCGGCAGGCAGGTCCGTTTTTTCTATCGCGACACTTGAGTCTTTCATAATGACCGTCTCACCCGGCAAACCAATCACGCGCTTTATAAAAAATTGCGATGGGTCTTTAGGATAACGAAAGACGACAACATCGCCACGTTGTGGCTGGCTCACATGGTAGGTTAGTTCGTCTATGATAAGGTATTGTCCGTTTTGGAACGTCGGCACCATCGATGCTCCGGAGACAATAAACGGTTGCGCGACAAACAGACGCACTGGGACAACGATAACAATCGCGATGAGCGCAAATTTTAGGAGTTCGGTGAAAAAGTTTTCACGTTTCTCCTGTGGCATACGAATAGTGTAATGTACTTTACAAGTCGTGCAAGTTTTCTGTACACTACAACACATGCAATGGACAGTCGCAGGGCTCGGCAACCCGGGCAAAGAGTATATTGGGACGCGTCACAACGTCGGACGTGAGTTTTTGGAGGCACTTGCAAGAAAACTCCCACCAAAAACGAAGATTGTTTTACCCGATACGTATATGAACAACTCCGGTCGCGCGTTTGACAAGCTCGTTACCTCCAAAAAAGCCGCCGAGCGCTTGGTGGTGCTACACGACGACCTCGATTTGCCGCTTGGCTCTGTAAAAATCTCCTTCGGCTCGGGCTCCGGTGGGCACAAGGGCGTCGAGTCGATACAACAGGCGCTCAAAACCAAGGACTTTGTCCGTATTCGCATCGGCATCTCGCCAAGGGCACCCTCGGGCAGGACAAAAAAGCCCGATTCGACCAAGGTAAACGACTTTGTACTGGGGAAATTTAGTACACCAGAAGTAGAAAAATTAAAAAAAGCACGCAAAACAGTCGCCGAGGCATTGGAAATTCTTTTGGCCGACCCGTCTTCTGCCGGGCAGGCGGCTCGCGCTCACGCAATGACCGCAATCAACTCGAAGCGATAGGATAACCTGTGTATGCTTCCTATTTCTTCGTGCTATAGTGCAAAAGGACAAGAAAGGAGAGTGCACAACGCACCTCCCCTTGTCCATACGAGGGAGAATGAGGATGTCGATGTTCACGTGGGTGCGGTGGGAAGCCAAGAAAATTGTCGAAGCGGCCAACCACGCAGAAGCTCTTTCGCGTATTTGCGTCCTGAACGACGCGTCGGTGCCTGTCGAATGGCGCGTTGGGCTTGCAGCTACACTTCGCTCCTGCGGGGAAGCATCTCCGCAGGTGCGAGAGGCCTACGGGACTTATGTGCGGATGTGTATCGGTACACGAGAAACAACGGAGGTGGAACAGAGCGCTTTCCTCCGTTGGCTCATCATGGAGCCCTCTGTGGCCGAAGAGCCACAACGTCTCGCCGCCTAGAGCGGCTCGGCCGTCCTTACAGCAGGACGGTTTTTTATTTACCCTGAGCAACGTCGAAGGGTTTCTTCTCTGCACCAAACGAAAGTGCCATGCGCATTTCCTTTGGGTCGAAGAGGGAAATGGTAAACGGGTAGCGCTTGCCCAATTCCAAACCTTGGCGGAGTTTTTCTTCACTGCCAAACTCCGAGACGTGCACCAGCCCTGCGATACCTTCCTCTATCGAGGCAAGAGCGCCGTGTTTGTTAAATTTGATAACCACACCCTCGACTTGGTCGCCCTTGTCATATTTTTTAGCCGCCTCTTGCCACGGATTTTCTTTGAGCGCTTTGACCGACAGTGACACCTTGCCGTCTTTGATGTCTATAATTTTTACCTTTACCTTGTCTCCCACTTTAAAAAAGTGCCGCGGGTCGTCTACCAAACCCCAGTCGATTTCGGAAATGTGTACCAGCCCCTCGAGCCCTTCTTCGAGCTTTACAAACACGCCAAAGTCGACCATGCCAGTTACCTCGCCCTCGACGACGTCGCCCACCAGGTAGCGCTCGACCAACTCGAGCTTTTCTTTGTCGTCCTGACCTTTTTCCGAGAAAATAAGTTTGCCTTCCTTGGGGGTTGCCGATATCAGCACCACGGGTATTTTTTGCCCGACCAGTTTGCGCAGTTCATCGAGGATTTTGTCTTTGTCGCCATCGACAACGCGCGGGTAGTGCTCGGCCTTGAGTTGCGAGGCGGGCAAGAAACCCGCTAGACCTTGCCATTCCAAAATCAGTCCGCCTTTGTTTGCTTCTTTTACCAACAGCTCGAACGACGTTTTATTTTTGACCGCCTCTTCGGCTTCGGTCCAAATAATCGCTGTGCGCGCCTCTTTGAGCGACAGTTCAATGTAACCGTCGCGGGTGAGGGTTGCGATTACTTTTGCCGCGACGATATCTCCCACGTTGGTGCGCTTGGTAACCTCGCGCGCATTCATATACTCGCGGCCAAAAATGACCCCCGTTCCAAAGGGCGGCAGGTCGATGTATAGCCGTGCACGGTCGAGAGCGATAACATGACCTTCTACTATGGAACCCTCCTTCGGCGGCTCGGGTGTGCGCTCAAAAAGCCCCGTCATTGCGGTTTGCACAGCAGTATCAGTTGTATCAGCCGCTATTTGAGCGACACTTTTCATAGCCATATTGGTTTGTAGGGCAGAGGTTCCAGCTACATAGGACGGACCTATGTATTAACCGGAGATTACTTCTGCGCAGATTACTTATAAAAGGTCGCCCTTTTATTGCTAGGCAGTATATAGGAAGTATAAAAATTTGTCCAGAAAGCAGAAACCCTCACAAAAGTGAGGGGTGGCTACCGGTTGCCTCCGGGGGGGTTGGAGGCAGCCGGGCCGGCACGAGACCGTCTTGGGGGCGACAGCCTCACAGTCACTATACACAAGCCGTTTTCCGTGTCAAGGGGGTGTGTTTTTGGCCTCAAACCCCGCTTAGAAAAAAGCTTTTCTAACGGGGCGCAGTATGCTAAAATGTACGCATGGTTATCAGCTACTTTGGGGGCGAATGCTTCAAAATCACGCAGGGTGACTTGACCTTGGCACTTAACCTCCCCTCCAAAGAGTCCAACCTGCCTGCCGGCAGGCAGGGCAAAAACTCGGTAAAATTTGGCTCTGACATTGTTTTGGTTTCGCAAGATACTCCCGACTTTAATGGGGTAGAGAACGCCTCGTTTGGCGAGCGTCAGCCGTTTATAATCAACGGACCGGGCGAGTACGAGATCAAAGGTGTTGCGGTGCGTGGCTACCCCTCGACTCCCTTCGACTCCGCTCAGGGTAAATCGCTCGGGACAAGCGGGCGCGAGTGCATAACTACTATATATAGTGTAGTCCTAGAAGGGATGACACTCTGTTTTTTGGGTCCGATTAGTAATCCTGTGTTGCCCGCGGGTGCTATGCAAGAACTCGACGCGGTCGACATACTTTTTTTGCCGATTGGCGGTGGGGATGTGCTCGACCATAGAGATGCGTACAAGCTTGCGGTACAATTGGGACCGAAGGTGGTAGTACCAATGCACTATGACGCACCAGCGCTCAAAGCGTTTCTAAAAGAAGCAGGCGTCGAGGGAGTGCAGCAACAGGAAAAATTCACGGTCAAGAAAAAAGATTTAGAGGGCAAAGAAGCCGAAGTAGTTGTATTAATGGGATGAAAAGATATCTTCAACACATAAAAACAAAATCGACGCACCAGCGTCGCGGGCACGCGATGCAAATTGCAACTGTTGCAACTGCGTTTGTATTTGTCGTGTGGGTTACAACGCTCGGCGTGCGACTCACGGGTTCGGGCAGTGCCGCTGTGGTCGAAAATTCGGATGCAGAGCAGACGCAGTTGGCACAAGTTGCAAGCGGGGCATACGCGCCGAGTGGCGGCAATATGCTCGAAGTGGCAACCACCACAAGCAGCTTCTAGGGACTGGCTTCTAGTAGCTAGTTTCCTAGAACCTAGAACCTAATCCAATTATGGCAGAAGGAAAAAATAAACAACCAAACCAAAATAACGATATACCGGTACATATAGGTGTCGTAGCCCGCAACATCTCGACCGAAATGCGCGAAAGCTACCTCGACTACGCGATGTCGGTTATTACCTCGCGCGCTCTTCCTGACGTCCGCGACGGGTTGAAACCCGTGCACCGCCGCATTTTGTACGCGATGCATCGGATGGGTCTTACACCGGGCGCACGATTTCGCAAATCGGCGGCAGTGGTCGGCGACGTGTTGGGCAAGTACCACCCGCACGGGGATGCCTCCGTCTACGACGCGATGGTCAAAATGGCGCAAGAATTTTCGATGCGTTACCCGTTGATTTTAGGGCAAGGGAACTTTGGTTCCGTGGACGGCGACTCGGCGGCGGCAATGCGCTATACCGAGGCAAAAATGTCGCGGCTCGCAGAGCTTTTGCTTGGCGATTTGGAAAAAGATACGGTAGAATGGCGCCCCAACTACGACAGCACCACGCAAGAGCCCACGGTATTGCCCGCGGCGGTGCCCAACATTTTGCTCAACGGCACACTTGGCATCGCGGTCGGGATGGCGACCTCGATACCGCCCCACAACTTGGCAGAAATTTCGAACGCTTTGGTGCGGTTGATAGCAGAGCCCACCGCCACTGTCGAGGACTTGATGGAGCATGTATCGGGGCCCGACTTCCCAACGGGTGCGGTGGCGTTTAACAAAAAAGATTTATTGCACGCGTACTCGACCGGCCGCGGTGGCGTGGTGGTGCGGGGTGTGGCGGAGATTGTCGAAGGTAAGAAGGGCGGCGATTTCCAAATTATCATCAGCTCGATACCGTACCGTGTCAACAAAGCCGACCTCATTGTGCGCATCGCCGACTTGGTGCACGGCAAAAAAATCGAGGGCATAAAAGGGTTGCGCGACGAGTCGAGCCGCGACATCCGCGTGGTCGTTGATTTAAAACAAGGCGCGCGGCCGCAGACGGTTTTAAACTATTTGTACAAACACACCGCGCTTGAAGACACCTTTCACTTTAACATGGTGGTCTTGGTAGACGGCGTGCCACAAACGCTTTCGCTCAAAGGGATACTGCAGGAGTTTATCAAACATCGCCGCGAGGTGGTGCGTCGCCGCACCCTGTTTGACTTGACTCGCGCGCAAGAGCGCGAGCACATTTTGCTTGGCCTTTCCAAAGCACTCGACCATATAGACGAGGTTATCAAGACAATAAAAGCGTCCAAAGATGTCGCCGACGCACAAATCAACCTCATAAAGAAATTCAAATTCTCCGACTTGCAAGCCGCGGCAATTTTGGAAATGCGTCTCTCGCGGCTTGCCAACCTGGAGCGTAAAAAAATCGAGAGCGAGTTGTTGGAGGTGCAAGCGCAAATTGCACAGTGGCAGGCGCTTTTAGCAAGCGAGAAAAAGATGCTCGCCGTGGTGCGTGACGAAATCGAGGCACATGCAAAGCGGTTTGGCGACGACCGGCAGACCAAGGTCGTCAAGGGCGCCGCGGGTGTTATCTCGGTCGAGGATATGATACAAGACGAGGAGCAGGTGCTGGTGATAACCCACGGCGGCTATGTCAAACGCACCCGCCCCGAGGAGTACAAACGCCAAAAGCGCGGCGGCGTGGGCGTTGTCGACCTCGACACGAAGGAAGAGGACTTTGTCACGACGTTCCTCACGACCTCGACCCACAGCGACCTTTTGTTTTTTAGCGACTTGGGCAAAGCGTATCAGATAAAAATGTACGACCTGCCCGAGGGCAAGCGCTCGACCAAGGGCAAAGCGATAGTCAACTTCCTCTCGATTTCGGACAGCGAAAAGATTTCGTCGGTGTTGGCAGTGAGTAAGGCACAAAAGCCCGCCCGACCGGATGGCTCCGGTCATTCGGGCGGGGAGGGGGATCGATTTCTCTACATGATTACGAAAATGGGCGTTGCAAAAAAAGTTGATGCCACCGCCTTCCACGACGTGCGCCGCTCGGGTTTGATTGCGATGAAGTTGCAAAAAGGCGACGAGTTGATTGCCGCGCTATTGGTCGAAAAAGGCGACGAGATTTTGTTGGCCTC
The DNA here is from genome assembly GCA_030647845.1 of bacterium. Lineage (GTDB taxonomy): Bacteria > Patescibacteriota > Minisyncoccia > Phycocordibacterales > SBAW01 > GWA1-54-10. The sequence goes on along the minus strand of JAUSIO010000007.1, from coordinate 9,901 downwards.
GACAAAAGGGCAGGCAATACGGTTTAAAGAAAGTGACATCCGCACGATGGGGCGCGCCGCCGGAGGCGTCAAGGCGATGCGGTTGGGTACAAACGAGACTATCGTCGGCGCCGATGTGGTGCGTCGCGGTGCAAAGGACGTCGAAGTGTTGGTGCTCTCGCGCAACGGCTACGGCAAAACAACCGCTATAAAAGAGTACAAAGTGCAAAAGCGCGGTGGCTCGGGCATCAAGACGGTCAAAGTAACTCCTAAAACTGGCCCCTTGATTGCCGTAAAAGTAGTTTCAAAAGACCTAAACGCCGAAGACAGCATCGGCCAAGCAGAAATTGTGGTTATCTCCCGCAACGGGCAGGTAATCCGCACTGGCTTGCAAGAAATCCCATCTCTCTCCCGTTCGACCCAAGGTGTCCGCGTCATGAAGCTCCGCGATGGCGATGCCATCGCCTCCTTTGTGTGTTTGTAAAAAACTTATGGATAAAAGTGACCATACTAAAGAGCTGGAAGAGTTTAGGCAATGGTCGCGGGATCACGTCGAATTAACTAGAAAAAGAGCAGATTCAATAGAACTAAATTTGAGACTTACTTCAGGAGAAATCGAATCACTTTTTAAAGCGACAGTTGGGCATCTAGATGTCTACATAGACCTGTTCAAAAACATATTCTCCGTTGCCTTTACTGGTTATATTGCTCTAAAAGTTGTTAATCCGGAATGGGTAAATCAAAGTACACAAAACCTTACTCTACTTTTGATGACAGCTTCTTTCGTTATTTTGGTGGTTTTTACAAATCGAAGGAGAAGTCAAATTAAAAAAATTACGGATATCGCGACTATAAGGATTGAAACTGCGAAGCGTCTTCTAAAAGCTGAAGAAAATTGTGTTTCTGAAATAAGCCAAAAACTAACTGAACTCTCTGTAAAATTATGATTACCTACGAAGAGTTTGAGAAAGTGGATATATGGGTGGTGAGTAAACTGCAATAGTTATGGCAACGCTACGGTCACCAGAGACGCAAAAAAAGTATCACGAGTGGAAAATGGCTCACCAAGGAGACAGGAGGTGCGTCTTGTGTGACAGGGAGCCTCTTATCTCTTTTGAATACTGGAAGATAATCGCTAACGATTTTCCGTATGATAGGATTACGCAAAAACATGACATGCTCGTTCCTCTGCGCCACGTGGTCGGCCGCGAGTTGAGTGATGAAGAAAGAAGTGAGCTAGAGAAATTGAAAGAAACGTATCTAGGCGAACGCTACCAGTCTGTTCTTGAAAGTTTGCAAAGTGCCATGACTATCCCGAGTCATTTTCATGTGCACCTGCTTGTGTTGAAAGACGATTTATAAAAAAATCTAAAGACCTACGGCAAAGTTTAACCTTGAACACCGTGAGGATAAGCTTCACGGCAGTGGGTTTTAGCATAACTGTGGATAAACGACCATACGTTTAACATTCACGGTCGTGTAAACTAAACGTATGGGGCAGTTGGAGACAGGAAGTAGGAAAAGAACGCGCAGAGCAAATTTAAAGAAGATAGTTCTTAACACGGTTGCTGTGGCTGGGGTACTTAGTATCGGCTTGGTGGCGCCAAAAGTACTTGGTGCCATGGGTAAGCTAGGATTTTTACCAACAAAAAGGCAGAAGGAATTTATCCGCGCATCCAGGGAGCGACTCGTGCGGCATGGATTGCTCAGATATGAAGGCAAGCTCCTGCGGCTTACCCAAAAAGGGGAGGCGGTACTTCGGTCGTTGGAATTTCGGGATTTTGTTTCTAAAAAGCCAAAGCGCTGGGATGGTAAATGGCGGGTGCTTATTTTTGATATTCCAGAGCGGCAGAGGGCATTGCGCGACAAAATACGCATAACTCTTTTTAAAATCGGGTTTGTTCGTTTGCAAAATAGCGTCTGGTTATATCCATACGACTGTGAAGACCTTATTACTTTTCTTAAAGCGGATTTTAAAGTAGGTAAAAATCTGCTCTATCTCGTGGTAGATGCATTAGAATATGACCTTCCATTTAAGAAAAAATTTAATCTTCCTTCGGACAATTGACATCGCTCGCAGTTTTGGGGTATACGTTTAACTTTCACGGTCGTGTGAACTAAACGTAGTTATCTTAATTGTACTCTCTAACGAGGAATGTCTCTCACCATGTTCTTGTGCAAAACAGTGGTTGGCGGTTTTTTTGTGGGTGTGCGACTATATTAAATAGAAGTTGATCTTGTTACAACCCTCTTGATGGAGGAGGCGATGAGGTCTTTATCACGCGTCTTCGTGTTGGCGCTTGGGCTGGTTGCATTGTTCCCAACCCGAGCGAACGCCTCTTTAGAACACGGACCGGAGTTGGGAATGGTCGCCCAGTTCGAGGACCGACACGAGGCACGGTCGAAGCGGGCCTCGGCTATGTTGTCGTGGATAGGGGAGATTATGCTTGAGGACGGCCTGCGGCTCTTGTGGCAAACACCGCACCTGGAAGAGCGGCTACGCACGTACCAAGGGTTGTTTGGCCTTGCCTACCAGGGAGGTCTGCTATCCTGCAAACGAGGTATTAATACTCATCCCGCAGGCGCTCTTCCCGGGGGCATTTCAGCGGTTTGTGTCTCACAGTGAGCAGTACGAACTGCTCGTGGTGACATATCGATGGGCACATGCTGACTGTAAGTTGTTGTTGAGATTAGGATATATAGAAAAAGGAATACTTCCTCCATTTGTCGAACCACTGGAGCCAAAGCCAATTCCGCTTGGAGTTCCTACCAAGTGATGTCCGGCTCCCCACGCGCAGCCGGTTTTTTCTTTGGTATATACTGATACCAATGGACGAGAGTACATTTTTAAACCCCACCAAAGTGCTCGAGGCGGCGCACTTGCACGAGGGTATGCACATCGCCGACTTTGGTTGTGGCTCCGGCTTTTTTACGCGCGCGGCGGCACGGCTGGTGGGCGAACAGGGGCAGGTCTGGGCGGTCGATGCTCACCGGGACATGCTCCCGCGGGTTAAAAACCTTGCCCTGGCCGAAGGGCTCCGCAACGTCGAGGTGATATACGGCGACCTCGAAAGTCGAAGTAGCCCCGACGCTTCGGTCGGGGGGTCCAACCTTCCTGCGGCGCAGTTTGACTTTTGTATTGTTGCCAACCTCCTGTTTGCGGTCGAAGATAAAAAAGCACTGGTGCAAGAAGTGTTTCGTATATTAAAAAATGGTGGCCGGGCACTGGTGGTCGACTGGTCTGCGTCGTTTGGCGGTCTGGGGCCGCACCCCAGCCAGGTGGTTGGCATGCAAGCCGCCAAGGCGCTTTTTGCAGAGGGTGGGTTTGCGTTTGTCGAACAAGCCCCCGCCGGAGAGTACCATTGGGGATTTGTGGTTCGCAAAAAAACCAACTAGGGGGCACAATAGAGCTATAGAAATGCTTCGCATTTATATAATCGTCGCTCGCTCGGAAATTAAAGTAAACTTTATTTCACTCACTCGCTAGATTATGAAAATGTCCACCTTCCAACTTGTTTTTACCGGCGTATGCATCGTGTTGGTGATGGTTGGTGTCGCGGTGTTTGCGACCTTTAACGCCAACGGAGGCCGTAGCGCGACAGGCACGGTCGTGGTGTGGGGCAGTGTCGACCAAAACAGTGTTGACCAAGCACTGCAGGTATTAAAGGCACAAGACAAGTCATTCCAAGGGGTTACCTATATACAAAAAAATGCCGCCACCTACAATAGCGACTTGGTCAACGCAATGGCAAGCGGCCAGGGCCCCGACCTCTTTTTTGCATCGCAAGAGCAGATTGGGGTGTTTGCCGATAAACTGCAGGTGGTCCCCTACAGCGCGGTTTCGCGGGCGACGTTTACTGACTCGTTTGTTGACGAAGGACAGCTCTTTTTGAGCACACAAGGCTCGCTTGCGTTGCCGATTTTTATAGACCCCTTGGTGATGTATTGGAACCGCGATATGTTTGCAACGGCGGGGTTTGCCGCGCCGCCCAAATACTGGAACGGCTTCCTCGACATCGCCTCAAAAGTAACCGTAAAGAGCAACAGTGGAGCACTGACCAAAAGTTTGGTGGCGCTTGGCGGGTGGGGCAATGTGCTCTACGCAAAAGAGATTATCTCGGCGCTCGTGATGCAGGCAGGCGACCCGATACTCGCGCGAGATGCAACAGGTTCGGCTGGCTCACCGCAAGCCGGCGCACTACGTGTGGTGTTCGGGGACAGACCACAAGGCGCCACCGAGAACCCCGCAGTGTCGGCGCTCAAGTTTTATACCGAGTTTGCCAACCCGTCCAAAACCAGCTACTCGTGGAACAATGCGATGCCTAAGTCGATTGACGCGTTTGCCGCCGGCGACTTGGCAGTGTATTTTGGGCTTTCGAGCGACTACGCCACCTTGGTGGCGCGCAACCCCAACCTCCATTTTGCTGTCGCACTCTTGCCGCAGATTGAGGGCAATGCCACGCACGTAACCTTTGGGGAGCTCACTGGTGTGGCTGTCTCGCGCACTGCGGCAAACCCGGCAGGAGCACTCACTATTGCCAAAAAACTCGGGGGCCAAGCGGGGGTAGCGGCGCTGGCGGAGGCTACTGGGTTGCCCCCGGTGCGCCGCGATGTCTTGCAAGACACCTCGGCAAACGCTCCGGCCACGGCGGCGGCGCAGTCGGCGCTCATTGCGGCTGGTTGGCTCGACCCAAACGCGGCTAAGACCGATGTGATATTCCAAAGTATGATAGAGTCGGTAGTAAGCGGCAAGTATCAGCCCGACCAAGCAGTCTCACAGGCGGCACAAGCGCTCCGGACAGTACTACAAGCAAGCCCTGCGCTCTGATGTATTTTTATGGTTAGACAGCATTTTTTTGCAAAACAAACACTCCTCGTTTTTTTTGTGAGTGTTTTGTTGCTCGCCCTGCCGGTTTTTGTGATGGCAGCTGAAACAATAGTAGGTGGTAGCAATAGCGAAAAAATAGTGGGTGGTAGCAATTCTCCAACCGGCAGTAGCTTGAATAGCTTTACGCTCGAAAACCCGCTTAATGTCTCTAGCTTTTGCGGTTTGGTACAAAAACTCCTTGACGCAGGGTGGCAACTCGGCGTCCCTATTGCGATGCTCTTTTTGGTCTACTCGGGTTTTAAGTTTGTTGTGGCACGCGGCAACCCTACCAAACTCCAAGACGCAAAGAAAAATTTTGCCTATGTACTGCTCGGCATCGCCATCTACTTTGGCGCGTGGACCTTGGGGATTGTGGTCAAAAATACTATCAACGCCATTTCGCCCGGCACGATAAGTAAGTGTGAATAATTATGTCTGATGTCATCACAACTGGTGCAACACTCGACTCGCTTATCAAAAATTTTTTTACCCTCATTGGCACGTTTATACCGATGCTCGCTGGTTTTGCGCTCCTCTTGTTTTTGTGGGGATGCGTCAAATATATCTACAACTCCAGCGAGACAAAGGGCAAAACCGAGGGCAAGGAGGCAATGATATGGGGGATTATTGCCTTGTTTGTCCTTTTTTCTATCTGGGGGATACTGGGTTTGCTCGCAAAAGACCTCCTGCCACCGGAGACGCAATTTGGTGATGACCATGGCGACCCAAACCCCTCTGTCATACTACCAACCCAGGCCTAGCCGCTATCCACACCACGCGCTACCGCGCGCTTGTGCACTAGCCCTGCCTTGTTACACTTGGGGAGTAATAATTTAATATATTTATGAAAAAAATAGCTCTTACGACCGTAGCACTTTTTGCCGTCCCGTTTGTTGCCTTTGCAGCGGGCGGTGAGTTGACTGGTATTAATACTCTCGTCACATCTTCTGGTACGATTATTGCAAATCTTATTAAAGTTCTTATTGGTCTCGCTCTAGTTGTCTTTTTCTGGGGCCTTATCAAATACATTTGGGGCGGCGGCAAAGACACCGCTAAGGGCAAGAGCATTATGATTGCTGGTATTATTGCTCTCTTTGTGATGATTTCTATCTACGGAATAATAAGCTTCGCACAAAATGCCCTTCTCGGTGGAGAAAAAACTGACATAAACATTCCTAAATTCCCCGGTGACAAATAAAGTACTTTTGGGTGTATGAGTTTAAGTGACCTTTGCGGGGCTCCCGAGGCCGCATCTGAAATAACGAAGCTAACCACCTCGTTGGCAACGTATGTTGTAAACCCACTCCTGCTTTTGTTGTTTGCGTTGGGTTTTTTGGTGTTTATCTGGGGTATTGTGGAGTTTTTGTTCGACATAAATATCCGTGGTCAAGGCGGCGAGGGCAATAGTAAAAACAACGGCAAACAGCATATGCTCTGGGGCATTCTGGGGATGTTTGTAATGTCCGCGGCGTGGGCTATCATGAAATTAATTTCTTGTACCGTAGACCAGTTGTTGAAATAACCCGCCTTCGCGTGGATGGAGCCCGCTTCTGCGAGGCGAAGACCCGCCTTCGTTAACATTTCGGCGAGGCAAAGAAAAACGCCGTCCCTTTCGGAACGGCGCGAGTTTTGCAGAACCGCGTTAGCGGGTCTGCGCTGTTTGTTGTATGGGCGTGCAACCCAAGTCGCGGATGCCTTTTAACCACAAAGGGCAGAAGACCCCGTGGATAGTTGTCATTGGAACGGTAGCTTTGGCCCACAGGCGGTTTCTTTCTGGCAAGAGGATGAGTCCCTCTTCTGCCCTATGTTCGCCCTTGTCATCAACAAGGATAAGTTTGTCCATGTTGTAGTTACTGTACATGAACAGACATTTTCCATCCTTGGAGACATCGACGGGCGTTTCGGTGAGGGTTATTATCTCCATCTTCCCCGGGCACTCGGTGGTGGTGTACGAGCGTTGAGCGATAGGTGATAATTTGTTGCTGTCAGACGGCCAAATCCAACTTGCAACGACGATGACTGCGAGTATGAATCCACCAACCGCCAGGATGCCTAACGTCCAGTTCCGCAAGCCTTGCATCAGAAAGCGTTGGTCTCTGTCGACCTCCACTCCCGGGAGCTCTTTTTCTCTAGCCATTTACTGACCTCCCATCCGTGCAAGGAATGGCGCTATTATCTGCGCCACGACCCTAGGTGCATCGTTACCAAACTCGAAAGCGTGTACTATCTTCGTGACTTGTTCCTTATTGAGCATGGCGGCAAGATTCATCGCTTCTTGTTCGGAGAGTCGCCCCTTGCCTTTTCCTCTGATGGTATCCGCCGCTCGTCGCAACATGCCAGCGAGGATGATTGCTTGCCTCCCCTCAATGATGTCCTGGTTGGGTGTCGGCTCGCTAAGCGAGACGTTTACGAACGTGATGCCAAAGCGGTGTTCAAGTTCGTGTACGTCGTCATTGTGTTGGCCGAATTTTTCTTGCAGTGCTCGCTCGAGTGCTGTCGCTGTTGCGGCATCACTGAGCTCACTAGCGTCTCGCCCCATTGTCTCGATTGACAGGGCGCTTCGCGCTATCGCCTGCACCTCCACCACGATGTCTCCTTCGTTGACTGACCTATAAATAGGCAGTCTCTCGACACTCGGTCGATAAAGGATCAGGTACTTGTAACCAAAACGAGCTCCGTCTTTGGTGTTGTACTGTATTGATTCGGATATCGCGCCCATATCGAGGTTGATGAAGTTCCGTTTGTGCACCTGCTCCCACGGCCATATCACATGCAGACCGGTGGTAAAAGTATGTTGCACGCCGGTGAAGGCGTTTATACCGATGAACGCCGTAACCTCGCGCACATACACGAGGAAATGGCCGATAGTCAGACCCAACAATGGGACCCAGAGGAGGACACCTCCAAGCAACCAAGCCAAGACGCTGTCGCTGACAAAGCTTACCAACCAAGCTCCCAATGGGATAGACAATGTGCTCAATACGACCCAGCCGAAAAGCATGGCCCCACGACCAAAAGTCGTGTTGATGGTATCGTCTACTCGCACTACGTTCTCAAGACCCTTAAGAGTTCGTACGAGTCCGGTGAGCGTAGATGTGGGCGCAGTAGCGCCAGTTGTGTCGGTCATGGCACTTCTCTCCATTTGTCGAAGATCGATTGCAGTGTGGCACGATTACCACTCTGGCGAGAGCATACCATACAAAGTAGCGATTTGTCAACCTGCTGCCTAAATACAAAGGACTGTCCTTTGTAAACCAAGAAAAAAGCCTTATTCTAGTAGGCGAGAGAGGACTCGAACCTCCAACCCTTGCGGGACGTGGTCCTAAGCCACGCGCGTATACCAATTCCGCCACTCGCCCTTACTGGGCGAGTATACCATTTTTATATTTGTCTTTTTTAGGTACAATCTTTCTGTGAGTCTCACTTGCCGCCCATAGCTCAGTTGGTAGAGCAACTCCCTCTTAAGGAGATGGTCCGAGGTTCGAATCCTCGTGGGCGGACCAAAGACGTGCGAGAGTAAAAACTCAATTCCAAAACATCCCAAGGTGATTGTAGCGGAACTTCCACGTTTCGCTGTGTGCGAAGTGCTGTATGGCGGGCGACAGATACTCTTCTGTGTTGGCAACGTTTATAAGTAACACGCCATCGTCCAGCATCTTTTTTTGTAGCGCATATAAAAAATCTGTGTCGAGCAACAGCGGCGAGGGCTCCCCACCGCGAAAAAGGTCAACTGCAATCAAATCGTATGTCTCTCTTGCAACAGATACATACGCGCCAGCATCTTCCTCGACTATATTGGGTAGTGGGAACGGTTCGTACAGTTTTAGTTCTTTGGTCAGTGCAACCATCTCGGGGTCGTGCTCGACCGCAGTTATGTGGCAGTGGGGGAATAGGGTGTAGACCTCTTTGAGCATCCCGCCTGCGCCAAGGCCGAGAATAAGTATGTTCGCAACTTTCTCGGGGAGATGTGCTTGCGCACCTGCCTGCCGGACAGGCAGGCGCACCAGCGCGTCGTACCAAATTTCGTTCAGCCCAATACTTGTCTCACTGTAGCCGTCGACCAACACGCGAGGGTATCCGGGTTCTTGCCTTACTATGATACGGCCGTTTTTTTCGGATTCGCGCTGTGAAGTTTCAAGGAACCATTGCATATAGTTAAAAAATTTTTCCATGGACAAAGCGGGTCAAGAATGGCGGGTACGCGACATACTGCAACCCAAAATGCGATTTAAATTCGGCCGGGCCTTTCCATCCTACGGGGTCACCTGGCTGCCAAAAGCAGGTAAAAAGCATGTACTGTATATTTTTTTTCTGCGCCCAGCCAAACCAATGGTCGACCAAACCGGTCGAGGCGTAGGTGTTGCGCGCTTCGGCCAGCATAAACGGGCAAAAGCGTACTGAGCTTTTGTAGGTGGGAGAAGTTATGACAGCAGTACCAGCGACTATTCGACCAGTTTCTATATCGCGCACACCCCACAGCAAAATATGTTTGCGTATTTTAGGCAGTGCCTGTTTGCGCAGTAGTACTTTTAAAAGCGTTAGGTCAGTTTTCTGTGCGGCGGTACTTTTTTTGTAGGCATCGGCAAATTCCTCTATGGAGATATCTTCTACCGTGTAGTGCGAGCCAAGGAAATCCTCCCGCCAAAGCCGCGCTTCGCGCCGCGCATTTTTAAACCAGTTTTTTGTGTAATCCTCGCCCGCCACCAGTGTGTGCCAGCCGTCGATGCGCCAGGGCTTGCGCGATGGTGTGTGCCAGCCCGGCTCTGTGTGGGTGCGAGAAATCCTCTTCCAACCGACCATACGGTTGCGCGCGAGCATCCCTGTTTTTGATGCTTCGAGGTTGGGCTCGGTGTCGCCCACATACTCTTCAAAACACAACGGCCACGCAGCCCAGCGCACGCCACTTGGATTTTCTCCAACCTGCTCTCGTGCGCAAAACCCGAGCGGGTCGGCAACCGCGCCATACTCGGGCCAGCTCTCCGGCGGCGCAAAACCTTTTGGTGCCTCAACAATATCGCCGTATAGAAAATTCATGGTTTACACTGAGCTTGTCGA